>JADLEZ010000108.1 GCA_020845855.1 Burkholderiales bacterium | reverse complement strand
TGGGTGCAGCACATCGTGCACCACCTCGCGCCCGCGGGCGTGGCCGGCTTCGTGCTGGCCAACGGCTCGATGTCGTCCAACCAGTCCGGCGAGGGCGAGATCCGCAAGAGCCTGATCGAGGCCGACCTAGTGGACTGCATGGTCGCGCTGCCGGGCCAGCTCTTCTACTCGACGCAGATCCCCGCCTGCCTGTGGTTCCTGGCGCGCGACAAGTCCAAACTCCCCTCTCCCTCCGGGAGAGGGGTTGGGGGTGAGGGCCGCGACCGCCGTGGCCACGTGCTCTTCATCGACGCCCGCAAACTCGGCCCCTTGGTCGACCGCACCCACCGCGAACTGACCGCCGAGGACATCGCCCGCATCGCCAACACCTACCACGCCTGGCGCGGCGAGAAGGAGGCCGGTGAGTACGCCGACCTGCCCGGCTTCTGCAAGAGTGCGCCGCTCGACGAGGTGCGCAAGCACAGCCACGTGCTCACGCCCGGCCGCTACGTCGGCGCCGAGGCGCAGGAGGATGACGGCGAGCCGTTCGAGGAGAAGATGAAGCGGCTCACCGCGACGCTGCGCGAGCAGCAGGCCGAGGCTGCAAGGCTGGATGCCGCCATCGCCGCCAACCTGAAGGAACTTGGCTTCGATGACTAAGCACGATGTTGTGCTCGGAGACGTGGCCGTATTGGTTCGCGGCGTCTCGTATCGCCCTAGCGATCTCCTGACAAGTGGCACGAACGCGGTGCCGCTGCTGCGTGCAACGAACATCGGCACCGGTAGTTTGGTTCTCGCCGACGTCCTGAACGTTCCATCAGCGCTGGTCCGTGAGCCTCAGTACTTGCGGCGCTTCGACGTGGTAATCGCGATGTCGAGCGGCAGCCGCGCGGCAGTCGGACGTCTTGCGCAACTTCGGCGCGACTGGGTCGGTTGCGTCGGGGCCTTCTGCGGAGTGCTCCGCGCTGCCCCGGACGCAATGGATGCAGAGTACCTCGGCTACGTCCTACGGTCGCCCCAGTTTCGGGAGCGCATCGAAACATACGCCGTAGGCATTGCAATCATGAACTTGTCGCGGGAGCGCTTGCTCGGATTCCGCTTTAGATTGCCGTCGCCCGCCCAGCAACGCGCCATCGCCCACATCCTCGGCACGCTGGACGACAAGATCGAGCTGAACCGGCGGATGAGCGAGACGCTTGAGGCGATGGCGCGCGCACTCTTCAAGTCGTGGTTCGTGGACTTCGACCCGGTCCGCGCCACGGCCGACGGCCGCGACCCCGGCCTCCCCAAGCCCCTCGCCGACCTCTTCCCCGCCCGCCTCGTCGACTCCGAACTCGGCGAGATGCCGGAGGGGTGGGAGGTGAGCTCGATCTATAGAGTCGCTGACGTCGTCTACGGCGCTCCCTTCGTCTCTGCGAAGTTCAATACCGACAGAGTTGGCGAGCCCCTGATTCGAATTCGGGATTTGACCAACGAGAGCCCCGGCGTGTGGACCCCCGAGGTACATCCGAAGGGCTACAAGGTCCGCGCTGGCGACGTCGTTGTCGGCATGGATGGCGAATTCCGCGCCTACTTGTGGGGCGGGGCCGAGGGTTGGCTGAATCAGCGGGTGTGTGTGTTCGTTCCCAAGGGGAGGGCGTCCGCTGCGTTTGTACGGAATAGCATCATGAAGCCGTTGGCGCACGTCGAAGCAACAGAGACAGCGACGACGGTGATTCATCTGGGCAAGGGTGACATCGACCGATTCAGGGTAGTTGTTCCAAAGGACGAGCCGCTAGCCGGCTTCAACGAGCAATGCCAGCCATGGTACGAACGTATCGTCGCGGCCAAGCGAGAGTCGCGCAACCTTGTCGCGCTGCGTGACTCCTTGTTGCCAAAGCTCGTCTCCGGCGACCTGCGGGTAAGCGAGGCGGCGGCACATGTTGAGGCGACTGCGTGAAGCTCTCGGAGTACGCGGTCAACTTCCTCGGGAACTTCGTCGCCGGCGATCTGCCCGGGCTGCCTTACCGCAGCGGGCCACAGCTCGTGAAGTTCTTCAATCAGTTCGGCAGCCGCGACGTGTACCCGACAAACGGTGGCTTCCCCACTCGGCGCATCTATGCGCAGGACAAGATCCGTGAACTCAACGGCGCAGCCGTGCTGCGCACACTCGTTGCAAAAGTCGTCGATCCGCGCGAGTTCATCAACACAGAGAAGACAGTCGAGGATGCAGTCACGCTGCTCAACGAGAACCTGAAGTACGAGGGCTACGAACTTGCTCGGGAGGGGCACTTCTTCACCGTGCGTGACTTGGGAGTTGCACGAGTGAAGCTCGATGACTCCGCACGCGTCCCCGACGCGCTCGCTCAGTTGACGATCGACGAGAACATCCGCAAGTGCGAGACAAAGCTGTCCGAGGGAGACTTCTCGGGTGCCATAACGAATGCCCGCTCACTGATCGAGGCGGTGCTGTCCGGCATCGAGAAGGACCTTGACGCTACGGCCCCTGCCTATGACGGCGACCTCGTGAAGTTGTTCAAGCGGGTGCAGAAGCTGCTGAATCTGGAGCCGGATCGCAAGGATATCGCCGAACCACTGCGCCAGGTACTCAGCGGCCTGACGAGCATCGTCAACGGGTTGGCTGCCCTGCGGAATAAAATGAGCGATGCGCACGCGGCGAGCTATCGGCCCGGCCGTCACCATGCGAAGCTGGCAGTTCACGCGGCCACGACGCTCGCGGATTTCCTGTTCGAAACGACGAGTTACCAGCGCCAGCGCAGCGCACTGGGCGCCAAGGCGGCCAAGTAGCGAGCCATTGACCCGCGCGTCGCTGAGCTTAGCGGCATCATGCCGATTGGCAACATTAAGTTCGTGCTGGCACGCGGCATCTTTTCGTACGAACGGGTGACCAAGCTGCCCCACCACTCGGCGGCCCTGCAGCCGGTGCGCAATGCGGCGGGACGGACCTGCCCGGGTCGCTGTCGCCGGAATCGCCCACACTGTCGAATCGGGCCGGCCATTGGCAGGTCAGAACTTTAGCGTTCAGCCGACGGGAATTCTTGCGTTCAGCCGCCCGCCGGGCGGATAACGCCGCGGCTTGCCCCACTCACCATATTGAGTAAAAATACTCAGTATCGTGAGTAAAACGTCAGCCCCCTACCGCCGCCCGCAGGCCGCCGAGCTGGCGCGCCGGCTCGCCGAGCCGCGCCGCTTCATGCAGGTGGTGGCCGGCCCCCGACAGGTCGGCAAGAGCACACTCGTCACGCAGGTGCTCGCGGACTTGAAGCATCCGAGCAGGATCGCCAGCGCCGACGAGCCCTCGCTGCGCGGACCGGAGTGGATCGCCCAGCAGTGGGGGGCGGCACGCATCGCCGCGCGCGAGGCCGGCCGCGCGGGCGCGACCCTCGCGCTCGACGAGATCCAGAAGATCCCGGGCTGGTCCGAGACGGTCAAGGGCCTGTGGGACGAGGACACGCGCAAGCGCGTGCCGCTCAAGGTCGTGTTGCTCGGCTCGGCGCCGCTCCTCGTCGCGCGCGGGCTCTCGGAGAGCCTCGCCGGCCGCTTCGAGCTCCTGCACCTGCCGCACTGGTCGCTTGCGGAGATGCGCGACGCCTTCGGGTGGTCGGCCGAGCAGTACATCTTCTACGGCGGGTACCCCGGCGCCGCGCCGCTCGTTTCGGAGCCGCGCCGGTGGGCGCGCTACGTGCTCGACTCCCTCGTCGAAACTTCGATCTCGCGTGACGTGCTGCTGCTCACGCGCGTCGACAAACCGGCGTTGCTTCGCCGGCTCTTCGAGCTTGCCTGTCGCTATTCGGGACAGGTGCTCTCCTACAACAAGATGCTCGGCCAACTCCAGGACGTCGGCAACACGACGACGCTCGCGCACTACCTGGACCTCCTCGACGGCGCCGGCATGGTGACCGGCCTCGCGAAGTACGCCGCCGGCGCCGCCCGCAGCCGCGGGTCGAGCCCGAAGCTGCAAGTGCTCAATACCGCACTCATGTCGGCAACGAGCGGCGTGGGCCTCGCGGACACACGCCGCGACGGCGAGGCGTGGGGTCGCCTCGTCGAGTCCGCGGTCGGGGCACACCTCGCCAACGCGGCCGCATCCGGCGAGTGCGACCTCTTCTACTGGCGCGACCGTGGGGTCGAAGTGGACTTCGTCGTACGCGTGGGCAAGCGCCTGACCGCCATCGAGGTCAAGAGCGGCCGCGCGCCGCAGGCACATTCCGGCCTGGCCGCATTCACGGCCGCGTTCAAGCCGCACCGCATACTGCTCGTCGGCAGCGACGGCATCGGCGTTGATGAGTTCCTCGCGCGGCCGGTCACGCACTGGGTGCAGGCATGACGGCATTCACCGAGTCCGTCGTCGAGGAAGCTGCGCTGGCGTGGCTACAAGCCGCCGGCTGGCAGGTCCGCAACGGCGCCGACATCGCCCCGGAGCAACTGGGTCGAAGAGCGGTGAGTCGCCGCGTTAAGATGCCCAAGCCATGAACACGACAGTCGAGCAGGTCGATCTATGGCGCGCTGCGGCATCGGAAACCGCGCGGCTCGAGTTCAAGGAAGCGAAGTACCAGATCGACCAGCGCCGCCTGCAGGAGTACTGCGTTGCCCTTGCGAACGAGGGCGGAGGACATCTATTGCTGGGTGTTGCCGATCGACCTCCCAGGCCAGTCGTCGGTACGCAGGCCCTCGCGGATACGGTGGCCGCGACCGAAAAGTTGTTTCAAGTGCTCGGATTCCGTGTCGACATCGAAGAGATGGCTCATCCGGCGGGAAGGGTAGTGGTGCTACACATTCCTTCGCGGCCGCGTGGCACCGCGTACCACGTCGACGGCAAGTATCTGATGCGCTCCGGCGAGGCGCTAGTGCCGATGAGCGAGGACCAGTTGCGGCGAATCTTCGCGGAAGGTGAGCCGAACTGGCTGGAGGAGCACTCGAGGAGCGGCCTCGATGCGCAGCAAGTCGTCGAATTGCTTGACACGCAAGCATGTTTTGAAATGCTGAAGCTGCCATATCCAACAAACCGCGACAATGTCGTTGATCGACTTCTTCAGGAGCGCCTTATCGACGTTGTCGACGGAAGCTATGCGATCCGTCGGCTTGGCGGGCTGGTTCTCGCCAAGCGGCTGGACGAATTTCCGGACATCGCCCGCAAGATGGCCCGCGTCGTCGTCTATGTGGGCACGTCGAAGCTGGAGACAAGGCTCGACCACACAATGACTGCAGGGTACGCGGTCGGCTTCAAGGAGCTTGTCCGTCTCGTCATGAGCCAGTTGCCACAGAACGAAGTCATCGTCGATGCATTGCGCAAGGAGGTCCGGCTGGTCCCTGAAGTGGTGATTCGGGAACTTGTCGCGAACGCACTGATACACCAGGATTTCACGATCGGTGGTGCGTCCGTCATGATCGAGGTCTATGGCAATCGCATTGAGTTCTCGAACCCGGGCGAGCCGATCGTTCCGGTGGAGCGATTCATTGACGGCTATCAGTCACGGAACGAGCGGTTGGCCGATCTGATGCGGCGCATGGGCATCTGTGAGGAGAAGAGCAGCGGAATTGATCGTGTGGTCCAGGCTGCAGAGTTTTTTCCGCTTCCCGCGCCGGACTTCCGGGCCGGGTTTCGCCGTACCACCGTAACGCTCTTCGGGCCAAAGCCCTTCGAAGACATGGACCGCAATGATCGCGTACGCGCCTGCTATCAACACTGTGCGTTGAAGTGGGTGACTTCCGAACGGATGACGAATCAATCGCTACGGGAGCGGTTTCACCTGGCCGAGGACAAGGCCGCGATCGCTTCACAGGTTATCGCCGCCACGATTGAGACTGGATTGATCAAACCGGACGAAAGTGTCGGCGGTTCTCGGAAGTTTGCGCGCTACCTGCCTTTCTGGGCTTGAAGCCTTGTTAAAGACGAACTCCACCTCGACGGTTGATTTGGCGCAAATGTCTTGCAATAACAAACACTTAGTTATTTAAGGCTTTCCCGGAAAATCCCCGACCCGATGACTGCCTTCAATGAATCCGTCATTGAAGAGGCCGCGCTGGCGTGGCTGGAAGCCGCCGGCTGGCAGGTCGGCAACGGCGCCGACATCGCCCCCGGCGAGCCGGCCGCCGAGCGCGACGACTTCGGGCAGGTCGTCCTCGCCACACGCCTGCGCGCCGCGCTGGCGCGCCTGAACCCACGCCTGCCGCCCGAGGCGCTGGACGACGCGTTCCGCAAAGTCACCAGATCCGAGGGCGCGGACCTGATCGCCCGCAACCGCGCGCTGCACCGCCTGCTGGTGGACGGCGTGACCGTGCAGTACCGCAACGACGGCGGCGACATCCGTGGCGCGCAGGCGCGCGTTGTCGATTTCGACACCGCCGCCAACAACGACCTGCTGGCGGTCAACCAGTTCGGCGTCATCGAGAACAAGCACTCGCGTCGGCCCGACATCGTGCTGTTCGTCAACGGCCTGCCGCTGGTGGTCCTGGAACTCAAGAACGCGGCGGCCGAAAACGCGACGATCTGGAGCGCGTACCGGCAGCTCCAGACCTACCAATCCGAAATTCCGACACTGTTCGCACCCAACGCGCTGCTCGCGGTCTCGGACGGCGTCGACGCACGCGTCGGCGCGCTGGCCGCCGGCCGCGAATGGTTCAAGCCGTGGCGCACGATCGGCGGCGAGACGCTCGCCGATGCGCGCCTGCCCGAGCTGCAGGTCGTGCTCGCAGGCCTGTGCGAGCCGCGGCGCTTCCTCGACCTCGTGCGCGACTTCATCGTGTTCGAGGACGACGGCAGCGGGCGCATCGTCAAGAAGATGGCGGGCTACCACCAGTTCCACGCGGTGCGGGCCGCGGTGGGCGAGACGCTGCGCGCGGCCGAGCTGCAGCGTGCCGCGGAGGAACCGGGGCGCTACGAGGCCGGCCGCAAGCCCGGCGGCAAGCCCGGCGACCGGCGCGTCGGCGTGGTCTGGCACACGCAGGGTTCGGGCAAGAGCCTGACGATGGCGTTCTACGCGGGCCGCATCGTCCGCGAGCCGGCAATGGAGAACCCCACACTCGTCGTGCTCACCGACCGCAACGACCTGGACGACCAGCTCTTCGGCACCTTTGCGCGCTGCCGCGACCTCCTGCGCCAGCCGCCGGTGCAGGCCGAGAGCCGCGCGCACCTGCGCGAGTTGCTCAGCGTGGCGGCGGGCGGAGTGGTGTTCACGACGATCCACAAGTTCTTTCCAGAAGCTCCCTCACCCCAACCCTCTCCCGCGAGCGGGAGAGGGGGACGAATGGAGACGCTGTCGGATCGGCGCAACATCGTGGTGATCGCCGACGAGGCCCACCGCAGCCAGTACGACTTCGTCGACGGCTACGCGCGCCACATGCGCGACGCGCTGCCGCACGCGTCGTTCATCGGCTTCACCGGCACGCCGGTCGAGCTCACCGACGCCAACACGCGCGCGGTGTTCGGCGACTACATCAGCGTCTACGACATTCAGCGTGCCGTGCAGGACGGCGCGACGGTGCCGATCTACTACGAGAGCCGGCTGGCCAAGTTGGCACTCAACGAGGCCGAGCGGCCGCGGATCGATCCCGAGTTCGAGGAGGCGACCGAAGGCGAGGAAGTCGAGCGCAAGGAGAAGCTCAAGACCAAGTGGGCGCAGCTCGAAGCCGTGGTCGGCGCCGAGAAGCGCCTGACGCTGGTGGCGAAGGACATCGTCGACCACTTCGAGAAGCGGCTCGAGGCGATGGACGGCAAGGCGATGATCGTCTGCATGAGCCGGCGCATCTGCGTGGAGCTGCACCGTGAGATCGCCAGGCTGCGCCCGGAGTGGGCCGACGACGCCGACGAGCGGGGTGCCATGAAGGTGGTCATGACCGGCTCCGCGTCCGACCCGCTCGACTGGCAGCCGCACGTGCGCAACAAGCCGCGGCGCGAAGCGCTGGCCAACCGCTTCCGCGATCCGCAGGACCCGTTCCGGCTGGTGCTGGTCCGCGACATGTGGCTCACCGGCTTCGACGCGCCGAGCCTGTCCACGATGTACGTCGACAAGCCGATGCGCGGGCACGGGCTGATGCAGGCGATCGCACGCGTCAACCGCGTGTTCAAGGACAAGCCGGGCGGGCTGGTCGTCGACTACCTCGGGCTCGCGCAGGAGCTGAAGCAGGCGCTCGCCACCTACACCGAAAGCGGCGGCACGGGCCGCACCGCGCTCGACCAGGAGGAGGCGGTCGCGCTGATGCTGGAGAAGCACGAGGTGTGCGGCGGCCTCTTCCACGGCTTCGACCGGTCGAAGTGGATCACCGGTACGCCGCAGGAGCGGCTCGGCCTGCTACCGCCCGCGCAGGAGCACGTCCTCGCGCAGGAAAACGGCAAGGACCGCTGCGTGCGGGCGGTGCGCGAGCTGTCGCAGGTATTCGCGCTGGCGGTCCCGCACGTCGAAGCGCTGCGCATCCGCGACGATGTCGGCTTCTTCCAGGCCGTCGCCGCTCAGCTCGTCAAGCGCGCCCCCGGCGACGCGCGGCCCGAGGAAGACCTCGACCAGGCAGTGCGGCAGATCATCTCGCGCGCGGTGGCGCCCGAGGGCGTGGTCGACATCTTTGCCGCGGCAGGGCTTGCCAAGCCCGACATCTCGATCCTGTCCGAGGAATTCCTGGCCGAGGTTCGCGGAATGCCGCAGCGCAATCTCGCGGTCGAGCTGCTGCAGAAGCTCCTGAAAGGCGAGCTGCGCACACGCGGCCGCAAGAACGTCGTGCAGGCGCGATCGTTCGCCGACATGCTGGAGCAGACGATCCGCCGCTACCAGAACCGCGCCATCGAGGCGGCGCAGGTGATCGAGGAGCTGATCGCGCTCGCGAAGGAAATGCGCGAGGCGAGCGCCCGCGGCGAGGCGCTGAAGCTGTCCGAGGACGAGCTCGCGTTCTACGACGCGCTGGAAACCAACGACAGCGCGGTAAAGGTGCTGGGCGACGAGACGCTGCGAACCATCGCGCAGGAGCTGGTGAAGACCGTCCGCGCCAACGTGACGATCGACTGGACCATGCGCGAGAACGTGCGCGCGCAGCTGCGGGTGCTGGTCAAGCGGATCCTGCGCAAGTACGGGTATCCGCCCGACAAGCAGGAGAAGGCGACGCAGACGGTGCTGGAACAGGCGGCGCTGCTCTCGGAGGAGTGGGCGGTGGCGTAGTCACGGTCGCGCAGGCGCGACTCGGGGCATGGTTTGGCCGTCCCCTCGCCTGAACCGGCACGCTGCGGATCGGCGTGAGGCCACGGCAGGCGCGGGGCGGCGCGTTCCGGAAACCGGATTAGGTCGAATGGCCGATGGACGTGCGCCGCCGCGCGCCGCAGCATCGAACCCGACGCTGCCGCACTCGGCCGAAACCTGTCAGTTCTGACAGTTGCGCCGGCGCGTGCCGGGCGTATCGTGCGAGCCATCCGCCCAATGCGAGTTTCCTTTGGTGTACCACGCGTCCCATGCGAGACGACCGTTGAGAACCCGGCTGGCGCTGGTGCTGCTCGTCGCGGCCGCGGTGCTGGCCGGGGCCGGCTGCGACCTCTTCGCGGAGAAGGTCCACCGCGGCCGGGTGATCGACCAGGACACCCGCGAGCCGGTGCCGGGCGCAATCGTCTCCGGTCGGTACTTTGGCGGCGTCTCGTGGGGCGGGTCGAGCTGCAACCGGGCGGAGAGCACCGTGTCGGACGCGCAGGGGTGGTTCGAGCTGCCGCTGGATCCCAAGTCCGGGCCGCTGCTGCTCGAGGGGTTCAAGCGGGGGTATGTGCGGGGCAATCGACCGCTGTACGCGTTCCCAAAGAAGGATGGCAGCGGCGAATGGCAAGTCTCGATCCAGAAGTGGAACGAGGCGAGCACCAAGGTCGAAACGGTGACGATCGCACCCGAGGTCTATCCCTCGGAAGCGGCCGCCAAGGCGGCGTCGGGGCAGGATCGCGATGTGTTCGTGCGCAAGGCGCCGGCGGACCGTGATGCACACATCAGGGAGCTGTGGGGATACCAAAAAGACTGCACCGGCCCTCCCCGAAGTTCGGATGGCTTGGTGCCCTTCCTGCAGGAGATCCTGAAAGACCAGACCGAACTCGGGGACGCCAGTGGAATCACGAGCACCAACGAGTGGATCGAGATGGCACGCAATCCTCCGCCGTCGACGCGCGGCACTGCGCGGTAAGCCGGGACGACGCGCGATTGCGGCGGCAAGCATCGCCGCCTTGACCGTCGCGCCCGCGTCGGTCGGCTACGAGCTCGCCACGCACGCTGCGCTCACCCGCGAGGCCTGGCTCCTCTCGCGTTTGAATCCTGCGACAGCGCCAGGCCCGGTGACCAGTCCATTGCTCGAACGTCTCGGCCTCGACACGAGGGCAGGTGACCTCGGGCGCATCTACATCGATCTCGCCCGAAGAGCCAGCACCGAACGAAGCGCAACTCCGGACGACGACCCGACCTTTACGGTGCGCCAGATCAACCGGGCAAACGGAACGAGCGCATGGAAGCCGAAGCTCCCCGAGCTTGTCGCCTGGCTGATGCTCGGCGCCATCCGCGAGGACGACGTGCCGTTCGATCCGGGCGAAATGGAAAACTCGCCGCAAGACGAGCCGTTCGGGACGTTCACGCGGGTCCTGAACCACTTCTACGACCCGTACTTGAACCGGCCGCTAACCGTGGAGGGCTTCGCACTGCGCCAAACGGCCCCGGACTGGGCGATCCGCGGCACCGAGGGGTCCGATCTGCGCGAGAACGCATTCAGCATCGCCGCAGCGCGGGAGGCGATGTGGCGCGGACTCACACTGAAGCTCGCCCCATCCGTGCCCTACGCCGATGGACCGCTGCCGAACGCCGGCTTCGTGCCCAGCACCGCCATTCCGACGCGCGAGGCACTGCGGACCGCCTATTGGGCGACGACCTTCCGGGCGCTCGGCGATGCGGTGCACCTGCTGCAGGACATGGCGCAGCCGCAGCACACGCGCAACGACGCCCATGCCGGTGTCGGTTGCGCAGGCAGCGACTGCGGTGGTGGGCACAAGAGCTACTACGAGGCGTATGTCGAGGCGCGCGTGAAGGGATCCGGCAAGTTCACGTTGCGGGAGAGGTTCTATCGGACCAACGGCATCAATGACGTGGTCGAGGCTGTGAAGCCGAACCCGGTCGCATTCCACGGGTATCCGATCCCGCGCTTCGCGCGGTACGACGACTATTTTTCGACCGCCACCGGCAGTGCCAGCGTCGCCGGCACCGGGCTCGCGAACTACAGCAATCAGGGCTTCTACTCCGCGGGCACGGCCCCCTTTACCGCGACTGCAATGCAATACCCGTCGCCACCCGCGTCGACTGCGGGCCTGACTACGCGGACAATCGGCGCCACCGAGGTCGAGAACGCCGCGGGAGACCCCGTCAATCGCGGCACCCTTCGCCTGCTGGTCGGCCCGGTCCGTGACTCGTTCGACCCCGCGGCGTCCGTACCGGCGGTGGACCTCGCCTCGGAAGGTGCGTTCGACCAGTTCCTCAACGCGACGGGCTGGCGCCACACGACGCTCAACCACTACAACTACTCGGCGCAGGCGGAGTTGCTGCTCCCGCGCGCCGTCGCCTACTCCGCCGGCCTCATCGACCACTTCTTCCGCGGCACGCTGGAGATCGGGCTGCCGGACGAAGGCGTGTTCGCCGCCGTCGACGCCGGCGCCGGCCTCTGCAAGGACAACTGCGGCTTCGCGCGGGTGAAGCTCAAGCTGACCAACGCGACGCCGCAGGAAACCCTGGGACCCGGCGTGGCGGTGGCGGTCGTCAAGTTCCATCGCAACG
>JADLEZ010000107.1 GCA_020845855.1 Burkholderiales bacterium | reverse complement strand
CAAGGACGGCGACGCGCTGCTCGACGCGTTGCGCGCGGTGGCTGCCGGCAGCAAGGATGCGAACGAGCGCGACGACGCGTATCGGGCGCTCGGCTCCTTCCGCGAGCCCGCGCTCCTCGCGCGCGCATTGCCAGCCGCGCTCAGCGGCCGCGAGGGCGCGACGCTCCTGCGCCAGGCGCTGGAGGACGACGTGACGCGTCCACAGGCGCTCGCCTGGATGGGCGAGAACATCGATGCGCTCGCCGCCGCGCATCCGGCGGAGCAGCACGCGATGTGGATGTCGTGGGCGGCGGGCGCCTGCACCGCGGGCGAGCGCGTGCGGTTCGTCGCGCTGTTCGAGGCGCGCAGCGCGAAGGCCGAGGCCGGCCCGCAGAAGTACCGCGAAGCGCTCGACGAGATCGACCTGTGTCTGGCGATGCGCTACGCGCGCCAGGCGCCGTTCAACACGTTCCTCGCGGGGCTCGCGAAGTGATCGCGGAGGGAGCTCGCATGACCGGGCATGCTCCCATCCCGCCCGCGGCGATCATGATGATCGTCGGCGCCGTGGCGTGCTTCTCGGTCTCCGATTCGATCAGCAAGATGCTCACCAGCCGCTACCCTGTTCCGCTGCTGGTCTGGGCGCGGTGGGGAGCCCAGGTGGTCGCGATGCTGGTGTGGCTCGCGCCGACCATGGGCGCGCGCATGCTGCGCACGCGTCAACTGCGGATGCAGCTCGTCCGCGGCACGCTCATGATCAGCTCGTCGGTGTTCTTCTACCTCTCGCTGCGCTACCTGCCGCTGGCCGACGCGACCGCGCTCAACTTTCTCACGCCCACGCTCGTCATCGTGTTCGCGATCGCGTTGCTGGGCGAGCGCCTGACGTTCGGGCGCGGCGCCTTCGTCGTCGCCGGCCTCGCCGGCATGCTGATGATCGTACGGCCAGGCGCGGACATGTTCAAGGGCGCGGCGCTGTTCGCGCTGGCGGCGGCGAGCTGCTACGCGCTGTACCAGGTCACCACCCGCATGCTGGCCGGGGAGGACCCGCGGGTGACGCTGTTCTATCCTGCGCTGGTGGGCGTGTGCATCATGAGCTTGGTCTGGCCCTGGTTCGGCTCGCGCGTCGACGTCGACTGGCCGGATATCGGATGGATGCTGTGCATCGGCTTGCTCGGGACGGCCGGCCACTTCCTGCTGATCCTCGCCTTCCAGCGCGCGCCGGCCTCGGCGCTTACGCCGTTCACCTACGTGCAACTCGTGCTCGCCACCGCCATTGGCTGGCTTGCGTTCGGCGACCTGCCCGACGCCCTTACGTTCGCCGGCATGACGCTCATCGCCGGCGGCGGGCTGCTCCTGACGTGGCATGAGCGGCGCAAGGCGCTGATCGCTGCGCCGGAGCCGACGGCGGTCGACTGATGAAGCTGCTGGTACTGGGTGGCACGCGCTTTCTCGGCCGCCATCTCGTCGACGCCGCGCTCGTGCGCGGCGATGCAGTGACGCTGTTCACGCGCGGCAGGCAACCGAACCACTGGGGCGGCGAGGTCACGATGCTGTCCGGCAACCGCGACCCGGGCAACGGCCCGGGCGTGACCGCGCTCGCCGCGGGCACGTGGGACGCGGTGGTGGACACCAGCGGCTACGTGCCGCGCGTGGTGCGTGCGTCGGCGGAACTCCTTGCGCCGCGCGTCGGGCGGTACCTCTTCGTGTCGTCGATATCGGTGTTCAGCGACGCGAGCAAGCCTGGCCTCGATGAGCAGGCGCCGGTTGGGGTACTCGTGGATCCGGCGACCGAAGAGATCGGCAAGCATTACGGGCCGCTCAAGGCGGCGTGCGAGCAGGTGGTAACCGAGGTGTATGGCGCGCGCGCGCTCAACGTGCGGCCGGGGCTCATCGTCGGGCCGCACGATCCCACCGACCGCTTCGGTTACTGGGTTGCTCGCTTTCGCCATCCCGCACTCCTGGGCGAACGTCCAAGGGACGCGGTGGTGCCGCATCCGAAGGCGCGGCCGCTGCAGTTCATCGACGCGCGTGACCTCGCGTACTTCTTCCTGGCGCTTCTCGACCAGGGCGCCGGCGGCACGTACAACGCGACGAGTCCGGCGGGGCAATGGACGATGGGGCGGCTCATCGACGCGTTGAGCGCAGGCGGCCGTGCGCGCGCGGCGTGGATCGACGAGGCGGTGCTCACCGGACACAAGGTCACCCCCTGGACCGGCTTGCCGCTGTGGATCCCGGCCTCCTTTGCCGACGAGGCGGGCTTCATGCGGATCGATTGCACGAAGGCCGAGCGCGCGGGCCTGCGCACGCGGCCGCTCGCGCACACCATCGACGACACCGCGGCCTGGCTCGCGCAGCGCGGCAACGCGGACGCGTGGAAGGACGTGATGAGCGCCGACGTCGAACGCGAAATTCTCGCCGGACGCAGGCCTTGACGCCGCGCGAAGCGTCCGCGTACCTCGCGTTCGCACGCGCGACCGCCGAGCGCGCGGGAGCGGCCATCCTGCCGCACTTTCGCGCCGAGCTTGAAGTCGAGGACAAGCGCAACTTCATGGGCTACGACCCCGTGACCGTCGCCGATCGCGCAGCCGAGCAGGTGATCCGCGACGCGATCAAGGAGGCGTACCCCGATCACGGCATCCATGGCGAGGAGCACGGCCGCGCGCCGGGCACGTCCGCGTACACGTGGGTCATCGACCCCATCGACGGCACCAAAAGCTTCATCCTCGGCCAGTTGCACTGGGGGGTGCTGATCGCGCTGCACGACGGCGCGGCGCCCGTGCTGGGTGTCGCGTACCAGCCCTTCGTCGGCGAGATGTTCGAGGGGGTCGCGGGTGCCTGCGCGCATTGGCGGCGCGGCGAGTGGTCGCGCCGGCTGCGCACGCGTTCATGTGCGGCAATCGGCGATGCGATCGTGGCGACCACCGATCCGCGCCAGTTCCAGACGGCGGCGGAACAGGCCGCGCTCGCCGTGGTTTCGCGCGACGCGCGGCTCCTCCGATACGGCGGCGACTGCTACTGCTACACGCAGCTCGCGATGGGCCTGGTGGACGTGGTCATCGAAAATGGGTTGCAGGCGTACGATATCCAGGCGCTGATTCCCATCATCCAGGCGGCCGGGGGCGTGGTGACCGATTGGTCGGGTGGCCGGTGCGACGAGGGCGGACGAGTCGTGGCTTGCGGGGATCCCGCCTTGCACGCGCTGTTGCTGAAACTGCTGCAAAAAGCCGCATAAACGCTTATCCTCGGCAGTCCCCTCGCGCGCTCAACCTTTTTTGCACCGCGGTGTCCTACAGACTTGTGATCGACCCGGGTCGGACCCACTTTCGCTAGCTCCAAAGCCCGTAAATGGTGCGCAAAAGTCGCCGTCGTGGTACATTTGGCGCTGCAACATATAGGTAGATGTCAGTGCTCACTCCTCTCGGATTCTCGCTTCTGCGCCAACTTTCCGATGGCGCCTTCCATTCTGGCGAAGATCTCGCCGCGACCGTGGGGCTCACCCGTGCCCGCGTTTCGCAGCTACTGAAGCAGGCGGAGACGGCGGGGCTGTCCCTCGAACGGGTCCGCGGGCTCGGGTATCGCCTCACCGCGACCCCCGATTTCCTGGACGCCGAGGAGGTCCGCCGCGCCCTTCACACCATCGCGGAAAAGGGTATGGCGTTCCCGCCCCTCGACCTCGAGGTGGTCGACCAGATCGGCTCGACGTCGACCGAGCTCCTGCGCCGCGCCCAGCGGCGCGACATCCACGGCACGGTCCTTGCCGCCGAATGGCAAAGCGCTGGCCGCGGCCGCCGCGGCAAGGCCTGGACGGCGGTGGCCGGCGGCAGCCTCACGTTCTCCATCGGCTGGCGCTACGAGCAGGGCGCAGGCTACCTCGCGGGCCTGTCGCTGGCCGTCGGCGTGGCGGTCGTGCGCGCGCTGGAAGCCGAAGGCTTGCCGGGGGTGGAGCTCAAGTGGCCCAACGACCTCGTCTATCGCCACCTCAAGGTGGGCGGCATCCTGGTCGAGCTCAACGGGGATGCCCTGGGCCCGTCGACCGTCGTGGTCGGGGTCGGGCTGAACGTGCGCCTGCCGGCCGAGATTCGTCGCAACCTCGAGCAACCCGTGAGCGATCTCACCACGGTGGCCGGACGCGGCGCGCCCGCGATCGACCGCAACCGCCTGCTCGCGCGGGTCGCCGCGCAACTCGCGGCCTCGCTCGATGCGTACTCGCACCAGGGCTTCCCGGCGTTCGCCGCGGAATGGCAGCGCCGCCATGCCTACCAGGGCAAGCCGGTCCGGCTGCTGCTGCCGGACGGGGGCAGCGTGAAGGGTACGGTCGCGGGCGTGGACAGCACCGGCGCGCTGGTGCTCGCCGACGGCCCGCGGCGCGCGCGTTTCCTCTCGGGCGAGATCTCGCTGCGGCGAGCCTGATGCCCCGATCCACGCGCATCCTGCACGTGGGTTGCCGCAGGATGACGCGGGGTTGGCATTGATGAAAAATAGGGTCTGACCGGTCTGACCCTATTTTTCATATGCGCGTCCTCGTTATCCTCCTGCTGCTCGCGAACGCGAGCTTGTTCGCGTTCACGCGCCTCGACACCGCGGGCAGCGAGGCGATCCTCCTGCAGGACCAGGTGCAGCCCGACAAGATCAAGCTCCTGACGCCGCAGCAGGTTGCGGCGCTCGGGCCGGGGAAGGTCGCGGCGCTCGCCGACGTGTGCATGGAGTGGGGGCCGTTTTCCGAGCCCGACCGCGGGCGCGCGCTGGCCGAGCTCGAACCCCTGCAGCTCGGGCGCCTGCTGTCGCAAAAGCGCGTCGAGTACGACAGCGGCTACTGGGTCAACACGGGCCCGTTCGCATCGCGCGCGGCCGCGGAGACGCGCATGGGCGAATTGCGCCGGCAGGGGATCCGCGAGCTGGCCGTGGCCGAGGCACCGCGCGGGCAGTTCGCCGTCTCGTTCGGCAATTTCCGCACCGAGCCCGCCGCCGTGGCCTACACCGAAGAGCTCGCTCGCCTCGGCGTGACGCTGGCCAAGGTCGAGCGCAAGACGGCACCGGTGACGCAGACGCTGGTCGTGGTGCGCGATCCGCAGCAGGCCGTGGTGGGTCGCATGCGCGAGCTTGCGGCGCTGTTCCCCGGCAGCGAGCTCAGGGTCGCCGCCTGCGAGAGACCGACTTGACCTTGCCGAGGTGGGCGTCTTGGGTCCGCCCCTTCGCGCCCTGATCCGCGACGCCGTGTCCGCAGCGGATATCGCCGCGGTGCGCGAACTCTTCGCCGAGTACGCGCAGGGGCTGCAGGTCGACCTGTGCTTCCAGGGCTTCGCCGAAGAGTTGGCAACGCTTCCCGGCAAGTACGCGCGGCCTCGCGGCAGATTGTTCCTTGCGGATGAGCCGCCGCTCGCCGGCTGCATCGCCCTGCGTCCGCTGGACGAGGAGGGTGTGGCCGAAGTGAAGCGGCTGTACGTCCGGCCGGCCGCCCGCGGCAGCGGGCTCGGCCTCGCATTGGTGCAGGCCGTGGTCCGCGATGCGCGCGCGATCGGCTACCGCGAGCTTCGCCTAGACACGCTGCCGAACATGGGCGACGCGTTGCGCCTGTACGAGCGAATGGGCTTTGTCGGGCGTTCCCCGTACTATCACAATCCGGTGCCCGGCACCGTGTACATGAGTCTCGCGCTGTAGATGTTTCTCTCCGCCACCGACAAGCAGGCGATCGAGGCCGCCGTTGCCGCGCTCGAGCGGGCCCACGGCGTGGAAGTCGTCACACTCGTCGCCGGCAGGTCCGACGATTATCCCGAGACCGTGTGGGCCGCGTTCGCGCTGGGCGCGGCGATCACGGCGCTCGTGGTGTCCGTGGTGGAGCTGTTCCGCGCGACGTGGACCACGAGCGCGGCGATCCTGTGGTCGTTCATGGCGATCGTCGGCATCGGCGTGGCGTGCGCGCTGGCGGCGGTGTACGTCCCGGCGTTCGCGCGCTGGTTCCTGCGCGACACGCGCGCGGCGGGCGAGGTGCTGCAGTACGCGAAGACGCAATTCCTCGAACGCGAGCTCTTCGCTGCGCCGAACCGCACCGCGATCCTCGTCCTCGTGAGCATGCTCGAGCGCCGGGTGGTGATCCTCGCGGACAAGGGCTTGCAGGCGCACGTGAGCACGGCGCAGTGGGACGCGGTGGTCGCGCGAATGACCGAAAGGCTCCGAGCAGGCGAGTGCGGCGGGGCGATCCTCGCCGGGCTCGCCGGTATCGGCGAAGCGCTCGCCGGCAAGCCGATCGCGCGCGGCGCAACGGACCGGTTCCCGAACGCCCCGTCGGAGACGCAAGAGTGAGGGCGATCGCGCTTTGCCTTCTCGTCCTCGCCGCGCAAGCGCTTGCTGCCGACGTGCCCTATCTGTCCGGCCGCGTGGTCGACGACGCGGAGATCCTCTCGCCCGCGGCGCGCGAGCGGCTGACCAGTGTGCTCAAGGCGCACGAGGACCGCACGAGCGACCAGATCGTGGTGCTGACGATACCCGCCATCGGCCAGGAGAGCATCGAGGAGTTCGCCAACCGCGCGTTCACGCAGTGGAAGCTCGGGCAGAAGGGCAAGGACAACGGCGTGCTCGTCGTGGTCGCGCCCAAGGACCGCAAGATGCGCATCGAGGTCGGCTACGGCCTCGAGGGCACGCTGACCGACGCGAGCGCGAGCCGCATCATCCGCGATGTGATGACGCCGCAGTTCAAGCGCAACGACTTCGACGCCGGCATCGAGCAGGGTGTGGCCGCGATCATCGCGCGTCTCGCCGGCGGCGCGGAGCCGGCCGCGAAAGCGGCAGCGGACGAAGGCGGATTCAAGGTGAACTTCGCCGGCTTCGAGGAGCCGGAGTTGCCGCCGTGGCCGATGCGCATCCTGCTCGGCGCATTCATCTTCGGCATCATCGGGCTGTTCACGGTCATCGGCGTGCTCACGCCGGGAGTTGGCTGGTTCCTGTACCTGTTCCTGATTCCGTTCTGGGCGATGTTCCCGATCATCATCGTGGGCGTCAAGGGCGCGCTGGTGCTGCTTGCGATCTACGTGATCGGCTACCCCGTCGCCAAGCTGATCGTCGGCCGCATGCCGTGGTATGCGAAGGCGAAGGACGAGATCAAGCGCAAGGGCTCGACCAGCATCGGCGGCTTCATCGTGAACTCGGGCGGCAGCAGCTCGGGCTCGTGGTCGAGCGGCTCGTCGAGCTCGTCATCGGGCGGCTTCTCGGGCGGCGGCGGCAGCTCCGGTGGCGGCGGCAGCTCGGGGAGTTGGTAACGCCTGTTCGATCGCCGCGCTTTAGGCGGGTCGGCCGAAGCGGGATGCTACATTTCCGAGCGAGCGCACCTCTGCATGCCGTGCCCGCCGATGGAACTCTCCGACTTTCTCGCGCGCCACGCGATCGCGGCGACCCGCTTCGAGCATCCGCCGGTCATGACGGTCGAGGAGTCGGAGCGGCTCGTGCCGCGGCTGCCGGGCACCAAGACCAAGAACCTGTTCCTGCGCGACAAGAAGGGACTGCGTCACATCCTGGTGGCGGTGCCGCACGATCTTGCCGTGGATATCGCCGCCCTCGGCGCCGCGCTTGCGGCCGGTCGACTCGGCTTCGCGTCGCCCGAGCGGATGCGCAAGCATCTCGCCATCGCGCCGGGTGCGGTGAGCCTGCTCGCCCTGGTGAACGACACGGCCCACGCGGTCGAAGTCGTGATCGACCGCGCCGTCTGGAATGCCGAGGCGGTGCACGCGCACCCGCTCGTGAATCATGCGACGATGGTGTTGACGCATGCGCAGCTCGCGCGCTTTCTGGATGCGACCGGTCACCAGCCGCGCATTCTCGACGTTCCGGGCCGCCGCTCGGCCGAGGAGTGAAGCAATGAGCGATTTTCGCGAGCACCTGGTGCGCTACGGCGGCGACACGTATCCGCGGATCGTCGACAAGGCGCAGGGCTGCTACGTCTGGGACGACGAAGGCCGGAAGGTTCTCGACTTCACGTCGGGCCAGATGTGCGCGACCGTCGGCCACAATCATCCGAGCATCGTGGCGGCGATCAAGCGGAGCTGCGACACCGCGCTGCATCTGTTCTCCGGCATGATCCCGCGCAGCGTGGTCGAGCTTGCCTCGGCGATCGCGAGGCTCGTGCCGCGCCCGCTGTCGAAGTCGCTGTTCGTCAACACCGGCAGCGAGAGCAACGAGGCGGCGATCAAGATGGCGAAGCTCGCCACCGGCGGCTTCGAGGTGGTCGGGCTGGGCGGCTCGTGGCACGGCGTGACCGGCAATGCCGGCTCGGTATCCTTCGCGAGCGACCGCAAGGGATACGGGCCGGGCATGCCGGGCACTTTCGTTCTGCCCGAGCCGAACGCCTATCGCTGCCCGATTCGGCATTGCCGCGACGACTGCGATCGCACGTGCATGAAGGTGGGCTTCGAGCTGTACGACATGCAGTCCACCGGCGCGCGTGCGGCGGTCATCGCCGAGCCGGTCATCAGCGCCGGCGGCGTCATCGTGCCGCCGCCAGGCTACTTCGATGCGCTTGCACAGGAAGCGCGCAAGCGCGGCATGCTGCTCATCTTCGACGAAGCGCAGACCGCGTTCGGACGCCTGGGGCACTGGTTCGCGGCGTCGCACCTGGGCGTCACCCCGGATCTGCTGACGGTCTCCAAGACGCTCGGCGGCGGAGTGCCGCTGGCGGCCGCGATCACCACCGAGGCGATCGAGGAAACCTGCCATCGCCGCGGCTTCGCGTTCTATACCTCGCACGTCTCGGATCCGCTGCCGGCCACGGTCGGGCTCGCCGTGCTGGACACCATCGAGCGCGAGGGGCTCCTCGCCCGCAGTCACGAGATGGGCGAGTACCTCGCCGCGGCGCTGCGTGAGCTCATGGCGCGCCATGCCGAGATCGGCGACGTGCGCGGCATGGGCCTGCTGCGCGGCGTCGAGCTCGTGAAGGACCGTGAGACGCGCGAGCCGCACCACGAGCTGGGCGCGCTTACCACCACGCGTTGCCTGGAGTTGGGACTCAGCATGAACATCCGCCGGCGCCCCGAGCGTGGCTCGGTGTGGCGCATCGCGCCGCCGTTGACGGTCCGGCGGGAGGAGATCGATCTTGCCATGGCCATCTTCGACCAGGCGTTGACCGAGACGAAGGACGTCCTGGCCCGCCGCGGAGCGTGACGGCTCT
>JADLEZ010000106.1 GCA_020845855.1 Burkholderiales bacterium | reverse complement strand
GTCGAAGTCTGCCCGAGACCGAACGGATAGCGGAAGCTCAGTGCTCGTCGTGGGAAGGTCGCTATCTCCGCGCCACCGCCGGGCCGGCGCCGAGGATCAGTTCGTCATCCATTGCCCGGTCGCATCGCCGTCTCGACGATGATGTCCTGGCGCACCGGCGTGCGGCAGGCCTCGATGCGTTCGCCGTCGATCCATACCGTGCACTACTGGCAGGTGCCCATTGCACAGAACAGCACGCGATAGGCGGGATCCGGCTGCGACAGGTGCGCAGATCCGCAGATGCGTTCGGCCCACAGCGCCGCGGCGACCGATTCACCCTCGCAGGCACGGGTCACGTCGCCATCGACCGTAAGCGTGACGCTTCGGCGCTTCGGCCGCGCCGGGACACCTGCCTGAATGCGAAGGTCCCTGGAAGCCATCGCCGACTGCGCATCAGTCGCGCGTCATGCCCCTGCGCAACAGAGCGAGCGCAGCATGAACATCCTCCACTTCGTCGAAGCGCAGGATCGTATCCTGCAGGCGCGACACCGCGTCAGCGTCCAGTGCCATGCCCGCGGTCTCGCGAAACTTCGCAATCAGTTCCGCGTCCGTGAGCGGCGCGCGCGGATCGCCCTTGGGGGTATCCACGCGACTGGTGAGCGTCTCGCCGTTGCGCAGGACGATCTCGATACGCGTAGGCGTGACATCGGGGTAGAGCGCGTCGATCTGGGGATCGACGTGCACGCTGACTTTGCGCGCGAGATCAAGTAGCAATGGGTCGCGCACGCGTGAGTCTCGAAATTGCGCCATCCCTAGGGCGAGGTCCGCCAGCGCAGCAGCTGCAGCGAACGGGATGCTGAATTGCGCCGCGATCGCGGTTCCGCCGGGTTCCGGGTAGCGGTTGAGCCGCGTCGCCGAGAGAGTATAGGTGTGCACGCGGATCGCCTCGACGTCACCGGGCTTCACCGTTCGATTCGCAACGGCGTTCTGCACGGCTTCCGCTGTGCCATGGACGTGACGACAAGCAGGAATCGCCTTGAAGTAGACGTCGCGAATCGTGAAGTACTCCCCTAGTCGCGCGGTGAGCCGCGTGAAGTCGACGTCACCGGTCGTGATCTCGAGGACACCTCGTCCATGCGCGGCGGAGCCTTCGATCGGGCACGCCTCGAATCCGTCATCGGCGAGCAACGACGCCTCCACGCCTTGGCGCGCGGCGTAACCGGCGTGCAGAGGCTTGATCGAATGGCCTTCCCAGAGGTTCTCGGCGGTCGACACGGGCAGGATGAACGCGCTCACGCCCATTGCTTGCGTCATGTGCGCGGAGTCGAGACCGAGAAGGCACCCTGCCGCGACCGCGCTACCACACGTGCCTGCCGTTCCCGTGGGAAGGAACCCGCGAGCGAGGTGCCGCGGCACCATGGTCCACGACAGCCGGTTCACGACTTCGTAACCTGCGACCATCGCGGCAAGGACGTCGCGGCCGGGGGCCTTTTTCCATTCAGCTATCGAGAGCGCCGCGGGGATGACGACGCAAGGATGCACATTACCGAGCCTCCAGCCATCCTGCATCTCGAAGATCTCGAGAAGCGATCCGTTGACGAGGGAGGCCGCGGGGGGCGAAGCGGTTCGGGCGGAGCCGATCGCGGTGCTCGTGCCTTGCGGATCGAAGCGCAACGCGGCATCCAGCGTTCGCTTGCCGATGGCGGTCGTGGCGCCCGCCAGCATGACGCCGATGCTATCGAGCAGACAAAGCTTGGCGCGGTGCACGACGTCCTGCGGCAGGTCGCCGTAGCGCAACTGCGCGCAGAACGCGGCAAGTGTCTCGGTGTAGCGAGAACGATCCGCCATACTCGATTGTCCTTCAGTGGTCGGCTAGGATGTCGCGGTACACGTCGGCATCGATGTTGGCACCGCTCAGGACGGCCGCCACCTTGCGTCCGCGCAATTGTTCTCGCTCCTGCGTGGCGGCGGCGAACCCCGCGGCGCCGGCGCCTTCGGCCACGTTGTGGGTGTCGGTGTAGATCGCGCGAATCGCAGTCGCGAGCTCGTCGTCGGTCACTGCAACGACGCGGGCCAGCCCTTTGCGCAGGATCGCGATCGCCGCCGGATCCGGCGTGCGGCAAGCCATGCCGTCGCCGATGCGCGTGGCCGTCGGGTACTCCACGATGTCACCGGACTCGATGGCGCGCTTGTACGCGGGGGCGTGCGCCGACGTGACACCCACCACTTCCGCCTTGTGGCCGAGCGCATCGCGCGCCGCGATCATCGCGCACGCGCCGGAGCCCATGCCCACTGGCACGTACACGATGTCGAGGTCGGGCTGCGCCTCCAGGAGCTCGAGGCAGTAGCTCGCGACGCCGAGCATCAGCCACGGGTGGAACGGTGGAATCGGATGCAGCCCTTCCTGCTCGGCGAGGCGGTTGGCGTGCTCGCGGCTCTCCTGGAAATCGTTGCCGTGCTCGATGAGGCGGGCGCCTAGCGCGCGCATCGCGGCGTTTTTCTCACGCGAGTTCCCGTGCGGCACGAGGATCGTAGCAGGGAGCCCGTACCGCCCTGCGGCGAAGCCGACGGATTGTCCGTGGTTGCCGCGCGTGGCGGAGACCACGCCCAGGCAACCGGGTTGTGTCTCCTTCAGGTACTTGAAGTAGACGAGCCCGCCGCGCACCTTGAAGGCGCCGGTGGGCGTGTGGTTCTCATGCTTGAGCCAGAAGTCCGTGCCGAGACGCTGGCTCAGCAGGGGCCACCGGTATTGCGGCGTCGGCGCGATGGTCTCGTGCACGATGTCCGCATGAGCGCGCAACGCCGCGAGGTCGAAGGAGGGATTCATGAGCTGGTTCCTGTTCTGTCGAGATGGCCGAACACGTCGTCGTCGTCGCGATCGTGAAACACGAACGTGGCACCAAGGCCTTCGTGCGGCACGGTCTGGAGGGTACCAGCCTGCTCCGCGAACCCGAGGCCGTGCCCAAGCATCCACGCTCGCGTGCCGGCAAGGTCGCGGCTGCCGATGGCCACTGCCGCCATGAAGGGCACGTCGGGGATCTCGGCGCCGGGCACGTAGCGATGCAAGCGCTCCGGTGCGACGAGGTGCAGGCGGCCACGATCGGTCTCGACGACGAAGCGATCCTCCATCGCGCGGAGCGGACGGCGTGCAAAGCGCGCGAATCGCTCCGCGCGTCCGGAAGGATCGTCGACCACGAGCAGCACGTCGCCCAAGCGGTCTGCGGCGTTGGCGTGCTTGACGAGGTCGGCGTGCCACACCGCGTCCGCCGACATCTGCGGGAAGACCATCTGCACCCGTCCCTC
>JADLEZ010000105.1 GCA_020845855.1 Burkholderiales bacterium | reverse complement strand
CGCGACAGCGCGGCGGCCGGAGCGATCAGCGTCAGCGGGTTGAAGTCCGGCCGCGACGAGGCCGACCTGCACCGGCTCGGCGCGATCGTGAGCGCGCACGCGGCGCGCCTGTCGCAGGACCTCGGCGCGAGCGTGGTCCCCCTCTCCAGGGGGCTCGCGGAATCTCGATTCTGAACGCCGCAACCAACGAACTGTCAGCCCCGTTGCGCGAGCTTGCGCAGCCAAGGCTGCTGCGAGGAAGAGAACAGCGTCTGCGCCGGACCGCGCTCCTGCACCCGGCCGTCGGCCATGAACGCGATCTCGTCGGAGATGTCGCGCGCGAGCGGGATTTCATGGGTGACGACGATCATGGTCGTGCCGGCGCTCGCGAGCGCGCGAATCACTTCGCTCACTTCGCCCACGAGCTCGGGGTCGAGCGAGGAGGTGGGCTCGTCCATCAGCAGGAGCTCCGGCTCCATCGCGAGCGCGCGGGCGATCGCGACGCGCTGCTGCTGGCCGCCCGACAACTCGCGCGGATAGCTTCGCGCCTTTTCGGCGAGCCCCACGCGTTCGAGTAGCGCCAAGGCACGGTCGCGCGCCTGCTTGCGCGGCGCGCCCTTGACGTGGATCGGGCCGGAGGCGACGTTGTCGAGCGCGCTCATGTGCCCGAACAGGTTGAAGTTCTGGAACACCATGCCGATGCGCGCGCGCATGCGGGCGATCTCGGCGTGCGAGGCCTCCTGCAGCACGTCGGCGCTTCGGCGCCGGTAGCCCACGAGCTCGTCCTTGAACCAGATTTCGCCGGCGTCGATGGTCTCGAGGTGGTTGAGGCAGCGCAGCAGCGTGCTCTTGCCGGAGCCCGACGGGCCGATGATCGACACCACGCGCCGGTCGTAGGCGTCGAAGTCGATGCCTCGGAGGACCTCGAGGCCGCGAAAGCTCTTGCGCACGTCGCGGCAGCGCACCACCGCGGACTGCGGCGTATGCCTGGCGGCCGCCTCCGGCATGCGCGGGGCGGCGGCCGTCATCGGATCCCGCTGTCGCCTCGGTTGGCGTAGCGTTCGAGCTGGTGCTGGACGACCGAGAGCACGCTCGTCAGAATCAGGTACCAGATGCAAGCGACGATGAGCAGCGGTATCTGCAGAAAATTGGTCGTGTAGATCATCTGCACGCTCGTCATCAGGTCCGGGATCCCGATCACGAGCACGAGGGAAGTCGCCTTCAGCACGGCGATCACCTGGTTGCCCGCGGCGGGCAGGATGGCCTTGAACGCCTGCGGCAGAATGATGACGAACATCGCCCTGGCTCGCGTCATGCCGAGCGACCAGGCCGCGTCACGCTGCCCGGTGCCGACGGAAAGCACGGCGCCGCGGATGATCTCGGCGAGATAGGCGGCCTCGGTCAGGCCCAGGCCGAGGATCGCGGCGCCGGTCTGTCCGATCACGTCGTTGGTCGGCACTTCCACCAGCGGCTGGAAGAAAGGCAGGCCGATGCGCAACGTCGGGATGAGCGCGGCGAGAAAATACCAGAACAGCAGCCAGACCAGCGTCGGCACGCTGCGAAAGACCCAGATGAACAGCCACGCCGCGCCGAAGAGGATCGAATTGCGCGACATGCGCATGAAGGCGAGCGCCAGCCCGAGCACGCTGGCGAAGACCATCACCATGACGGTGAGGACGACGGTGGTCTGCGCGCCGAGCAGGATCGCGGGGTCGAACAGGTATTCGAGGATCACACGGCCCGAGATCGCCGGATTGTTGGCAAGCGCGGTGACGAAGTAGAGCGCGACGAGCACGACCAGCGCAGCCGCCGCCCACTCGCCGATCGGGCGGCGCTTGATGATGCGCGCGTTCATGGGTCCCTGGTCGCCCTCATCCACACCCGCGGCGCCGCGGCCGGTGCGGTGGAGCGTGCGTCACGGCTTCAACACGGCTGCCGCGTTGGGCCCCTGGTTGACGAAGGGCTCCTTCAACGCGCCTTCGGCAATGCCGTAGGCATCGAGGACCTTCACGTACTCACCCGACTTCATGATGTTGGCGAACGCCTGGCGCACGACTTCGAGCAGTGCGTCTTCTCCCTTGAGGAAGGTATAGCCGACGAGCACCGGCTTGCCGAGCGCCTCCGAGCCGATGCGCAGCTCGCCGTTCGACATCTTGGCCGAATACAGCGCGTTCACGCTCGAGGTGATCAGCATTTCGGAGCGGCCGGTGCGCACGGCCTGGCGCAGCGATGCGTCGTCACGGAACATGTCGAGCCGCAGCTCGGGGCGGTTCTCCGCCTTGCACTTGGCCTGCTGGGCCTGGATCTGCGGCACCAGGTAATGCCCCTGGTCGAGCGCGACCGAATGGCCGCACAGCTCGTCGAGCGACTTGAGCATGAAATTGGTCTTGCCGTTGGCGAGCGCCAGATCCTTGGTGGCGTAGTAATCGACGAAGTCGACGACCTTCTGGCGCGCGGCCGAGTCGGCGACGAAGGCGGCGACCATTGCGAAGCGCTTGGCCTGCAGCCCCGGAATGAACGCGGCGAAGTCGGTAGGGATCGCCTTGAACGGGACACCGAGCTGCTTGCTCAGCGCCTTCAGCAGGTCGATGTTGAAGCCCTTCAACTCTCTGCTATCGGTGTCGATGAATTGCGAGGGCGGCGAACCGATGATGATGCCGGTGACGATGGCGCCCTCCTTGGCGACCGCCGGGGGCAGCGACTTATACAGCGGCGCCGCGGGGTTCCGCTCGCCCAGCATGTAGAACTGGGGCTGGGCGGTCTGCGCGGCCGCGGGCGCGGCAGCGAGCGTGACCGCGAAGCCCAGGCCAAGCAGGAGCGAGGTGAGGATGGCGGGCAGTTTCATGATTCGAGTCTCCACTTCGGACGCCCGAGGCGCCACAGGTTTTGGATAAGAGTGTTCACGATTGCCAGGCCGGAACGGGCGGTCGCACGTAGCTTCCCTTGAATCCGGCGAGATCGTCGACCGGCAAGCGGCCGCGATACGCCTTGTCGGTCATGTGGTCGGCATAGTCGAACGCGGCGAGCTCGTCCTTCAGCCGCTCACCGTATCGCTTCGCGACCGCGATGGCGCCGATGTTGTCGTTGAGTTGCGCGACCGAGGAGACACCGGCGAGGATGGAGGTCGTCCTCGGATGCGTGAGGCAGAAGGCGAGCGCCAACTGCGCCGGCGAGACACCGAGCTTGTCCGCGATCTTCTTGTACTCGGCGAACTGCTCGACGAAGCGCGGCCGCAGGCCGCCATTGTCGGAGCCGATTTCGCGCTGCGGCGTGAGCTTGCCGGCGAGGAGACCGCCTTCCAGGCTGTCGGAGGTCTGCATCGTGATGCCGGTATCCTCGAACAGCTTGCGCCATTCGTCGTTCTCGATGACGTTGCGGCGAAGCACGTTGTACTTGATCTGCACGACTTGCGGCAGCGGCCAGTTGCGCTGCGCGCAGATCTCCCAGCCGCGGCGCAGGCCGGCCGCCGTCCAGTTCATGGCGCCCCACATGCGCGCGCGCCCGCTGCGGATGATGCCTGCAATCTGCTCCAGGATCGCCGTCCAGTCGGTGTCGTCGCGCGGCATCGCGACCGACAGGATGTCGGCATGCTTAAGATTAAGCCGGTAGAGCGAGCGGTTGATCTGGTCGTCCAGCGATTGCTCGGGGTAACTGTAGAACCAGATTTTCTCGGTCAGCACGTAGTCGTCGCGCTTGAGTCCGGCGGCTTCGAGCATGCGGCCGAAGATCACTTCCGTGTGCGGCCCGGCCAGCGTCTGGTGCGGGCCGACCGGGTAGAAGGAGGTGTCGAAGAAGTTGACGCCGACGCCATGCGCCGTGCGAATGAAATCGACTGCATCCTCGAACAGCATGCGGTTGTAGGTATTCCACGACCCGAGCGAGAGCACCGACACGGCGACGTCGGTCGTGCCGATCTTGCGATAGTCCATGACTCCTTTGCCTCCGCTACCGAAACACTGCGGCTGTCTTCGATGCCGCGACCGGGCTCGATGCTACCGCCATCGCAACCGTAGGGCAATGCGCGCGCGACGCGCCTGTCCAGGAAGATCGCTGACGGAAACGGCTACTTCCCGGGTGGCGTCTTCGCGTCGGTCGCCTGGACCGGGACCGGCGCCGGCGCCGGCGCGGGTGCGACCGCGGACACCGCCGCGCTGGCCGGTGTCACGGGCTTGTGATCGGAGCTGCACGCGGACAGCGCGAGGGCGACCGCTGCGGCAAGGAGCGTCTTCTGCATGGGGAGATCCTGCGGAGTGTGACGAAAACCGTGCGCGATCTTACCATCCCGCGTGGCGGACTTCGGTCCGCCGGGATATCACGTATTGAAGTTTTCGCAGCCGGCTGAAAGCCCGCCCGACGGCATCACAGCCCGAGCACGGTCGCGCCCAAGCCGGGCTCTCCGGTCGCCCAGATCTGCTCGAAGCGCAGCAACAGCAGCCGCGCGAGTTGCGGCTGCTCGATGGCGAGCGCGGCGCGCGGCTGGTCGATGTGAAAGCGATGCAGGAAGTGGCGGGCGTCGGCGATCAGGAGCGGATCCATCGCGCTGCGCGCCTGCGGACCCGTGCGGTAGATCGTGATCGCGTGCGAATAGACCTTGAGCAGCGTGAGCAGCCGCGGGCACGACGCTTCCAGGAAGCGCGTGTCGTGCACGATGACATCCAGGCGCGCCTGGCGGTCGCGGCGCAGGAACGCGGTGAGCGCGTCGGCGCGCTGCGCGGTGTGCCAGCCGCATTGCGAGAGATCGACGTCGAACACCATGAGCCGCAGTCGCGCGAGACCGACGATCTCGTCGATCGCGGCACTTTGCTCGGCCACCGAGGCGAGGATCGCGTCGCGCGGCGCGGGTGCGTCATCCGGGATGGAGGTAGCCATGCCGATAGTCTGCGTGCAGAAGCGTGCCGACGCCAGCGGGAAGCCGCCGCGCCTGCGCGGCCGTGAGCGACCGTACGTCGGCCAGCGTCTTCAGCATGGCCGCCCCGCCGCGCGGCCACGGCCGCGCCTCGCCGTTGACGTACATCGCCCCGCCGTCGTACAGCCACTGGGTGCGCCGGTCGAGGCGCACGCCGACCTTGCCGATGGCAGCGGTGAACGCACGCAACGCGAGTGCCGGCCGCGGCGGGTCGAAGTACACGCTCGGCTTGGGTTCCGACAGCAGCATGCCCAGGAAGCGCGCGACGTCCGCGTGATCCCAGCGCACGCGCGCGAGCTGCGCGCTCGCGTGGCGCTGCATCGCGGCCGGGATGCGCGCCGGCTCGCGCGCGAGACCGAGGCCCGGATCGGCATAGCGCCCGTCGAGATCGACGTGGTCGCGCAGGTGATCGAGAAATGCCTGCGCGAGCTCGAGGTGCGCCGGCGCGCGAAAGCCGATGGAGTAGGTCGTGCACGCGTCGAGCGCGACACCGTCGTGCGCATACGCCGGGGGCAGGTACAGCATGTCACCGGGGCCCAGCACGGCATCGTGCGCGGGCTCGAATCGCGCGAGGATCTTCACCGGCAGGTTCGGCCGCAAGGCGAGGTTCGCCTGCCGGCCGTAGCGCCAGCGGCGCCGCCCGAAGCCTTGCAGCAGGAACACGTCGTAGGAATCGAAGTGCGGTCCCACGCCGCCGCCGGGCGCCGCGTAGCTCACCATCACGTCGTCCAGCCGCGCGTAGGGCACGAACGCGAAGCGGCGCAAGAGCGCGTCCGCTCCGTCGTGGTGCAGGTTGACGCCATGCACGAGGAGTGTCCAGTTGCACTCGGGCAGCCCGCGGAAGTCGGCTCGGCGGAACGGCCCGTGCGTGAGCGTGTAGCGGCGGCCCGCGCGCAGCATGAGACGCGACTCGACGTCGTCGCGCGCGGCAAGCGCGAAGACATCGCGGCGGGCCAGCATGCCCGTGAACCCGGGAATGGCGGCGCGCACCAGCAGCGCCTCCCGCTGCCAGTAGCGGGCGAGAAAGTCGCGCGGCGATCGGTTCCCGAGAAGTGGCAACACGAGAGCAAGCGTAGCATCCGGGCCCGCGTGCCTCGGCAGGTACAATGCGCACGACCACCTCTACGGGTACCTCGATGAACGTCTTCGCCAACACGGCCGTCACCATTTCGTTCAAGCTGTTCGACGCCGACAACCGGCTGATCGAGGAATCGCCGGAGCCTCTGACCTACTTGCACGGCGGCCACTCGGGGATCTTTCCCAAAGTGGAAGAAGCCCTCAACTTCAAAGAAGTGGGCGAGTCGGTGTCGGTGACGCTCGACCCCGAGGACGCGTTCGGCGAATACGACGCGAGCCGCGTGCGCATGGAGAACGTGTCCGATCTGCCGCCCGACGTCGCCGTCGGCGGCTACCTCGTCGCCGAGCAGGACGGCGAGGAAGTCATGTGGCGAGTCACCGACATCGCCGACGGCAAGGCGGTGCTCGACGGCAACCACGAGCTCGCCGGCCAGCGGCTGCGGTTCGATGCGAAGGTGCTCGACGTCCGGCCCGCGACGCACGAGGAGATCGCGCACGGGCATGTCCACGGCCCGGGCGGGCATCATCACTAACCGTTCGTGAGGAAATTGCGTCACCCGCAGCGGCTTCGCCGCCTGCGGCGCAATTTCTGCCCGGTAGGACTTCCGCGGTCGGCTTGGGGCGGCCCTGCGCCGACCGCGTAGCCACGGCACGAACGCGCCGATCACCAGCGCGCCTTGCGCGCCGTTCAGCAGCGCGCATGCAGGCTGACAGCCTTCGGTGCGCGCCGCGCTTCTTGCGCGCTACAGCAGCTTCTTGAGTTGGTACAGCGCGTCGAGCGCTTCGCGCGGCGACAGCGCGTCGGGGTCGATCGCCGCAAGGCGCTCGGCGATCGTGTCTGCCCGTGCATCATGCGCAGCGGCCGGGGTAGGCGCGGGTACCGCGAACAGGTCGCTCTGATGGTCGCTGCGCGCGCTGAACTGGTCGAGGCGCGCGAGATACGCTTTCGCCTGCTTCAACGTCTCCGCCGGCACGCCGGCAAGTTTCGCGACCGAGATGCCGTAACTGCGATTGGCGGGGCCTTCGGCCACCGCGTGCAGGAACACGATGCCGTCGCGATGCTCGGCGGCGTCGAAGTGGACGTTCGCGCAGCCGGGCAGCTCCGCCGCGAGCGCGGTTAGCTCGAAGTAGTGCGTGGCGAAGAGCGCGAGGCTCCGGTTGCGCTCGGCGAGGCGCCGCGCGATCGCCCACGCGAGCGCGAGCCCGTCGAAGGTCGACGTACCGCGGCCGATCTCGTCGATCAGCACCAGGCTCTCCGGCGTGGCGCGATTCATGATGTACGCCGCTTCCGTCATCTCGACCATGAACGTCGAGCGGCCGCCCGCGAGGTCGTCGGCGGCGCCGATGCGGGTGAAGATGGCGTCGAGCGGCCCGATCGTCGCGCTCGCCGCCGGCACGAACATGCCGCAGTAGGCGAGGAGGGCGATGATCGCGGTCTGCCGCATGTAGGTCGACTTGCCGCCCATGTTCGGCCCGGTGACGACCAGGAGCCGACGGTCGCCGCCGAGCAGCACGTCGTTGGGCACGAAGCTTTCCACCTGGCGCTCGACCACGAGATGGCGCCCGCCGCGAATGTCGATGCCCGGCTCGCGCGCGAACCCGGGCCGCGCGAGGCCGAGCGCCACGGCACGCTCCGCGAGGTTGGCGAGCACGTCGAGCGTCGCGAGCGCATGGGCCACGTCCTGCAACGAGGGAATCGCCGGCGCGAGCTGGTCGAGCAGCTCCTCGTACAAGTGACGTTCGCGCGCGAGCGCGCGCTCCTGCGCCGACAGCGCCCGGTCCTCGAACGCCTTCAACTCGGGCGTGATGTAGCGCTCGGCGTTCTTGAGCGTTTGTCGGCGGCGGTAGTCGGCCGGAATCTTCTCCGCGTGCGTGTGAGTCACCTCGATGTAGAACCCGTGCACGCGGTTGTACTCGACTTTGAGGCTGG
>JADLEZ010000104.1 GCA_020845855.1 Burkholderiales bacterium | reverse complement strand
GCGGATGTCGTTCTACATGCAGAGCCTGGGCGAGGAGGCGATCGGCATCGGCCAGGCGATGGTGCTCGAGCCCGACGACATGTGCTTCCCGACCTATCGCCAGCAGGGGATTCTCATCGCGCGCGGCTATCCGCTGGTCGACATGATGTGCCAGCTCTTCAGCAACGAGCGCGATCCGCTGCGCGGCCGGCAGATGCCGGTGATGTATTCGTCGCGAAAGCACGGCTTCTTCTCGGTCGCCGGCAATCTCGGGCTGCAATACATCGAGGCGGTCGGCTGGGCGATGGCGTCCGCGATCAGGAACGATACGCGCATTGCCTCGGCGTGGATCGGCGACGGCTCCACCGCCGAGCCGGATTTCCACAATGCGCTGACGTTCGCGTCGGTCTATCGCGCGCCGGTGATCCTCAACATCGTCAACAACCAGTGGGCGATCTCGTCGTTCCAGGGCATCGCCGGCGGCGAGGTGGCGACGTTCGCCTCGCGCGGCGTGGGTGCGGGCATCGTGTCGCTACGCGCCGACGGCAACGATTTCCTCGCGGTGCTCGCGGTGTCGCGCTTCGCCGCGGAGCGCGCGCGGCGCAACTTGGGACCGACGCTGATCGAGTGGGTTACTTATCGCGCCGGCGCGCACTCGACGGCGGACGATCCCGCGAAGTACCGGCCGGCCAACGAATGGGCGCGGTTTCCGTTGGGCGACCCCGTCGCGCGCCTCGCGCGGCACCTGACCGTGCTCGGCGCCTGGTCCGAAGAAGAGCAGGCGCGCGTGCAGAAGGAAGTCGAGGACGAAGTCATCGCCGCGCAGAAGACCGCGGAGACCTTCGGCACGCTCGCCTCCGGCCACGTGCACGACGCGTCGAGGATGTTCGACGACGTGTTCAAGGAGATACCCCCGCATCTGAAGCGCCAGCGGGAGCAGTTGGGACGCTAGCTCATGGCCACGATGACCATGGTGCAGGCGATCCGGTCGGCGCTCGACGTGATGCTCGCGGACGATCCGAACGTGGTGGTGTTCGGCGAGGACGTCGGCTATTTCGGCGGCGTATTCCGCTGCACGGACGGGCTGCAGGCGAAGTTCGGCGCCTCGCGCGTGTTCGATGCGCCGATCGCGGAAGGCGGCATCATCGGCGCGGCGATCGGCATGGGCGCCTACGGCCTGCGGCCGGTGGCGGAAATCCAGTTCGCCGACTACATGTATCCCGGCTACGACCAACTGGTGTCGGGTGCGGCGCGCCTGCGCTATCGGTCGGCCGGGGATTTCACGGCGCCGATCACCGTTCGCATGCCGTGCGGCGGCGGCATCTACGGCGGGCAAACGCACAGCCAGAGCCCGGAGGCGCTGTTCACCCACGTGTGCGGCTTGCGCACGGTGATGCCGTCCAACCCGTACGACGCGAAGGGCTTGCTCATCGCGTCGATCGAATGCGACGACCCGGTGATCTTTCTCGAGCCGAAACGAATCTACAACGGTCCTTTCGACGGCCACCACGATCGCCCCATCGTCCCCTGGACCGGCAATCCGCTCGCCGAGGTGCCCGAGAATCACTACGTCGTGCCGCTGGAGTCCGCGAAGCTCTTCCGCCCCGGCACGTCGCTGACCGTGCTGACGTACGGAACGATGGTGTGGGTCACCGACGCCGCCGCACGCGAAACCGGCATCGACGCCGAGATCATCGATCTGCGCAGCCTGTGGCCGCTCGATCTCGACACGATCGTCACGTCGGTCCGGAAGACGGGACGCTGCGTGATCGTGCACGAGGCTACCCGCACCAGCGGCTTCGGCGCCGAGCTCGCTGCCCTCGTGCAGGAGCACTGCTTCTATCATCTCGAAGCGCCGATCGAGCGCGTCACCGGCTGGGATACACCGTATCCGCACGCACAGGAATGGGCGTACTTTCCCGGACCCGAACGCGTCGGCAAGGCGCTGCGCCGCGTAGCGGAAGCTCGATGAGCGTTCATCTCGTGAAAACGCCCGACATCGGCGAAGGCATCGCCGAAGTCGAGCTCGTCGCGTGGCACGTGAAGCCCGGCGATGTGGTGGCTGCCGACCAGGTGCTCGCGGAATTGATGACCGACAAGGCTGCGGTCGAGGTGCCGTCGCCCGTTGCCGGGACCATCGTCGCGGCGACAGGCAAGCCAGGCGACAAGCTCGCGGTCGGCAGCGAGCTGGCGCGGATCGAGACGCAGGCCGCGGCCGCGCCCGCTTCCGCCCCCCAGGCCTCCTCCGCACCGCCGCGACCGGAGAAATCACCCGCGGAGTTTGCCGCGAGCGCGGCGCTCGCAAAGCCGCTGGCCTCGCCTTCGGTGCGCCGTCACGCGCGCGAGCTCGGCATCGAGCTTGCGAACCTGCGCGGCACCGGCCCCGACGGCCGCGTGCTGCACGAGGACGTCGTTCGCAACGCCGCGCACGTGTCCCCGGAGCCCGCCGCAGTGCAACGCTACGCGCCGCGTGTCGGCGAGCGCGCCGTGCCGGTCATCGGACTGCGCCGCCAGGTCGCGCAGCACATGCAGGCGGCGCTACGCATTGCCCACTTCACCTACGTCGAGGAGATCGACGTCACGGAGCTCGAGACGCTGCGCGGCAAGCTCAACGACCGGTATGCGCAGGCGCGCGGCCGGCTTACGCTGCTGCCGTTTCTCATGCGGGCAGTGGCGCTCGCCACGCCCGCCTTTCCGCAGATGAATGCGCGCTACGACGACGAGAAGGGTGTGGTGACGCAGTACGACGCCGTGCACATCGGCATCGCGACGCAGACCGGCTCGGGACTCATGGTGCCCGTCGTGCGCCACGCCGAAGCGCGCGACCTGTGGGGCAACGCGGCGGAGCTCGCGCGCCTTTCCGACGCCGCGCGCAAGGGCAAGGCCGCGCGCGACGAGTTGTCGGGATCGACGATCACTCTCACGAGCCTCGGCGCGCTCGGCGGCATCGTCACCACGCCGGTGATCAACGCACCCGAGGTCGCGATCGTCGGGGTCAACCGGATCGTCGAGCGCCCCGTGATCCGCGACGGCGCCATCGTCGCACGCAAGCTCATGAACCTGTCGTCGTCGTTCGACCATCGCGTGGTCGACGGCCAGCACGCCGCGGAGTTCGTGCAGGCGCTGCGCGGCTACCTCGAGTGCCCGGGACTCCTGTTCGTCGAATAGCAGTCCGTTGAAATTCCCACGGTGTCATCCCGAGGAGCGAAGGCGACGAGGGATCTGCTTTACGCAACTCGCTGATTCGGCGCAAAGGCGGATCCCTCGCTCCGCTCGGGATGACACCGGATTGGGGATATGGTCGCGGAATTCAACAAACTGCTAGCTAGCTGCCGCTACCCCCCGCGCGCTCGACGATGGACACCGTCTTGACGTTGACGAACTCGCGGATGCCGTCGCGCGCGAGCTCGCGCCCGTAGCCGGAGCGCTTCACGCCGCCGAAGGGCAGCCGCGGGTCGGAGGCGACCATCGCGTTGACGGCGGTCGTGCCCGCCTCGATCTCGTCGATGCAGCGCCAGCGCTCGGCTTCGTCGTTGGTCCAGACGCTGGAGCCCAAGCCGTACACACTCGCGTTGGCGAGCTCGATCGCCTCGCCGACATCGTCGACCTCGAACAGCAAGGCTACCGGGCCGAACACCTCCTCGCGATACGCCGGTGCCTCCGGCGGTATCTGTGCGAGGGCCGTAACCGCGTAGAAGTTGCCGGGGCCGTCGAGCCGCTTGCCGCCGGTGAGGACCTTCGCGCCAGCGCGGACGGATTCGTCGACCTGGCGCGCGACGGTTTCCAGGATCTGCGGCGTCGCGAGCGGACCGACATCGGTGCGCGGGTCCATCGGGTCGCCGACGGCGAGGCGCCGCAGGCCGTCGACCATGCGCCGCTCGAAGTCGGCGTAGATTCGCGTGTGCACGATGAAGCGCTTGGCGGCGATGCAGGACTGGCCGTTGTTGATGGTGCGCGCCGTCACCGCCGCGCGCACGGCGGTCTCGAGATCGGCGCTCGGCAGCACGATGAACGGATCCGAGCCGCCGAGCTCCATGACCGTCTTCTTGAGGTGCTTGCCGGCCCGCGCGGCGACCGCCGAGCCGGCGATATCGGACCCGGTCAGGGTGACGGCCATGACGCGATCGTCCGCGATGACGCGCTCGACGCGGTCCGAGCCGATGAGCAGCGTCTGGAACACGCCCGCGGGAAAGCCGGCGCGCCGGAAGATCTCCTCGAGGGCGAGCGCGCATGCGGGTACGTTCGAGGCGTGCTTGAGCAACGCCACGTTGCCCGCCATCAACGCCGGTGCGGCGAAGCGCACGACCTGCCAGAACGGAAAGTTCCACGGCATCACGGCCAGGACGGGTCCGAGCGGCAGGTGCCGCAGGTAGCTTTGCGTCGCCTCGGTTGCGATCCGTTCGTCGGCGAGAAAGCGCTCGGCGTTGTCGGCGAAATACCGACAGGCAAGTGCGCATTTCTCCGCCTCCGCGACGGCCGCCTTGTAGGTCTTGCCCATTTCCCCGGTCATGGTCCGGGCCCACTTATCCTTGTCCTTGTCCAGGGTCGCCGCCGCGGCATTCAGCCAGCGTGCGCGCTCCGCGAAGGACGTCCGGCGGTAGCTGCCGAAGGCGTCGTGCGCCCGCGCGAGCGCTGCGTCCAGCGCTGCGTCCGTCATTTCCGCGAAGGTTTCGATCTGCCTGCCGGTCGCGGGATTGATGCTCGCTTGCACTTTCATGGGGGCTCCTTGACGATCGGGGTGCGCGCCTTGCGCGCCATACCCGTTCGAGTCCGCAAACGGCAGGAAGTTGTCCCGGGAGTCGCGCACCAGCCCCGAAAGGTGTCGGGGCCGGCGGCGGCCGCGTTGATGGGACGATCTGCGCGCTGTTCAGCGCAGCCGCTCCTCGAGGTAATCACGCAGCACCACCGCGTTGTTGTGCTCGGTGTCGTGCGCGCTGTAGAGCAGGACCACGTCGCCCTTGCGCGCCGCCTCGACGAGTGGGGCGACAACCTCGGGATGCGCATCGAGCTCGGCGCGGTAGCGGCGCTGGAACTCGGGCCAGCGCGCCGGATCGTGGGCGAACCACTTACGCAGCTCCGTGCTCGGCGCGACCTCCTTTGGCCAGGCGCGCGCATGCAGGTCTTCCTTGCGCAAGCCACGCGGCCAAAGCCGCTCGACCAGGAAATGTCTGCCGTGTTTCCTGGCGCCTTCGTAAACGCGTTGCAGTACGATCATGACCGTGGTGGCTGGGCTCGCTAATGCATGGCGGCGCGCACCGCATGCACATCCTGCGGTGACATGGCACGCGCACGCGTCGCGGCGACGTCCTGCGCGCTCAGGCTCGATACCGGTTGAGTCTTGCCGAGGCTGCCGTGCAGGAAGTTGACCACGGCAGCGACTTCACCGTTCGACAGATGATCGAAGGGCGGCATCGCGCCGTCGTAGGCCTTGCCGTCGATCTCGATGCGCCCGGCGAGCCCGTGCAGGACGACCTGCACGGGGAACAGCGGATCGCGCGCGAGATCGGGGTTGCCGGCAAGCGGCGGGAAGGAACCGGGCTGACCGCGGCCTTCGGGTCCATGGCACGCCGCGCAGTTGTCGGCGTACACCTGCCTGCCGTCCGCCGCGACCGGCTGCGCGCTTGCCGCTGCTTCGGCCGGGGGATGCGGGCCGAGGTAGGTCGCGAGGTAGTCGAGAACCCGCGCCTCGTCCTCGTCACTGATGCGTAGGCCGTTGTCGCGCATGCTCGCGAGTACCGCTTTCCATTGCGCGGGCAGAAGGCCCTTCGCGTCGCGCACGTATTGCAGATCGTGGCACGTGCGGCAGTGAGCGTACACGAGGCCCACGCCCGGACCGTCCGGCAGGTGGATCCGTGCGTCGTTCGCCGGATGCGCCGCACTCGCGGCCAACACCGCCACGACCAGCGCCGCCGCGCGCACCAGCATCGCGCGCGAGGGCAGCCGCCGCCGGCCAGGTTTCACACGACCCGGAACGGCACGCGATCCACGCCGTGCCAATCCCATCCGCCAGGATTCCACGTCGTCAGGCCGTCGATGGGCTGGCTGCGGCCCCATGCATCGATCGCGCGAACCCAGACCTCATGGTCGCCCGGCGAAAGTCTTGCCGTCGTGCGCCACGGATGCCACGCGTACGGGCCATCCGGTGCCTCGAGCTGCGCCACCCGCCAGGTCCTGCCCTGGTCGAGCGACACGCGCACCTCGCCCAGCGACACCACGCCGTCGTTCCACGCCACCCCCTGCAACTCGACGTCGCCTGCCCGCACGCTCTGGCCCGCGAGCGGCGCGAACACCACGCTCATCACCGCGAACCCGTAGGTGGGTACGCTGTTCTGCTGGGTCAGGTCTTGGGTGGTGAACTTGCCCGGCTCCACCGGCTCCAGCGGCATCCGGTATGTCTTCTGCATGATCGCGCTGGGCGTTTCCTCCACGGTGAAGTCGAGGTCGGTCAGCCACTTCACGTTCATGTTGCCGTAGTAGCCGGGGATGACGAGCCGCACCGGTCCGCCGTGGATGATCGGGATGGGCTCGCCGTTCATGCGCAGCGCGAGGATGGCGTCGGCGAGCTGCGGCGCGGTCAGCGGAAAGCTCTTGATCATGTCGGCGCCGCCCGGCACCGCCGGCACGTCCTTGCCGTTGGCGGTGAGAAAGCGCACGCTCGCATCGGGGCTCAATTCGAGGCTCTTCAGCAGCGGCAGCAGCGGCACGCCCTCCCACACGAGGTTGCCCATGCCGCCGTGCTTCCAGCCCGAGCCGGGCGTCTTCGCCTTCGCCCAGTAGTACGACCTGCCGTTGCCGGCACACTGCATGACGGAGACGCGCTTCGTCTGCTGCATCTGCGCGAGGTCGGTCACCTTGATCGATTTGGGACGCTGCACGAGCCCGCCGACGCTGATCGTCCAACCCTGGGTCATGTCCGCGCCCGGCGCTGCGGTCGTCGCCACCCATGCTCCGGACCCGTCCACCGGAAAGTGGGTGCGGTTGTACAGAAGCTCCTTGGGCGTGAAATGATGCTCGCGCAAGAGCTCGAGCGGCGTTTCCATCACGCCGAGCTTCGCGTTGTGCACGATCATCCGCGGGCTTTTGCCGTCGATGATGGCGCCGGCGGAGGGCGCATCCGCGGCCATGGCGACGTGCATTGTGCCCGGCAGGCGCACGAGCCCCGCTGCGCCCGCGAGGCCGGTGAGCTTGAGGAAGGTGCGCCGATCGTATCCTGCAGCCGTCCGTGTCATCTTGGTCCTCCTTCGGGTTGAATGCGCCAAGGCGCCTTTGCGACTCGGTCATCCTCCTCGGAACGGACTCCCCTCCAGCTGAGGGTGTAGATCGGGCGCGCTAATTCGACTCTACACCTCCTCACTGCACCAGGGGGGTTACGGCCGGGTCGAGCTCGACGCCCGTGAGGCGAGCGCCGCCGGCGAGCACCCGCAGGTACTGGCGCAGCGCGGTGACGTACGCCTGCTGGCGCAGCGCCGTCGCTACCGCATCGCGCACGTCGTCGAAGGGACGCGAGGCACCCGGCTCGCGCTGCAGGACCTCGACCACGTGCAGGCCGAAGCGGCTGTGCACGAGCCGCGGCAGCACGCCGACTTCGGCGCGGCCGAAGAGCTCGCGCGCGAACTCGGGGGCGCAGTCGCCGGCGGCGAGCCAGCCCAGGTCGCCGCCCTGCTGGCCGCTCGGGCAGTTGGACAACTTGGCCGCCGACGCCGCGAATGCGTCGCGGTCGTTGCGGTCGCAGCTTCGCACGTCGATCAGGCAGGCCTCGGCGCGGCCGCGCAGCGCGGTCACGTCCACGCCGGGAGTTACGGCGAACAGGATGTGGCGCACGCGAACCCGCTCGCCGGTGCTGTAGCGCGCCGCATGCGCGGCGTAGTAGCGGCGACAGGCATCTTCCGCCGGCTCCGGCAGCGTGAGCGCGCGCGACAGCAGCGACTCGATCGCCGCCGAGGCGACCTCGCTGATCACGCCGTCGGTCGCGGTATCGGCCGGGTCGAGCAATCCCTCCGCCATCGCTGCCTGCCGCAGCAGTTCGGTGCACGCGCGCTGGCGCAGCTCCTCCACCCCGGGCTGCTCGCGCGCGGCGTGCAGGTTGACGCCGTTCACGCTTGCCGGCGTTGACTCCTGGGCCTGCATTGCTTCAGCGGGCATGCGGCCGGTCGATCACGGGCAGCCGCTGGTTCGGCAAGTCGTGTCCTGCCGGCACGTTCAGGCGCCGGCTGCGCACGATCTGCTGCGGCCGGAACAGGTAGGCGACCGACGCGAAGCCGCTCCAGACGTGCACGAGCCGGCTGAAGGGAAACAGCAGGAAGATGGTCATGCCGAGCACGATGTGGATCAGGAACGGCCACGGCAGCGTGGCGAGCAGGCTCGCATCGACCGGGCGCAGCGTGACGATGCGCTGGGCCCAGTCCGCCAGGATCACCATCACGCTGCCGTCGGCGTGCTGGTACGAGTAGGGCAGCGTGATCAAGCCGAAGACGAGCTGGACCCACAGCACCACCAGCACGGCGATGTCCGTGACGTGACTCGTGTAGCGAATGCGGGGATCGAACAGGCGGCGATAGAGCAGCATCGACAGGCCGATGAAGCAGAAGAAGCCGGCAATGCCGCCCGCGGTCACCGCCAGCATCTGCTTCTGCGCCGCGCTCATGAAATGGCCGTAGACCGAATGCGGCGTGAACAGCCCGATCAGGTGCCCGAAGAACAGGAACAGGATCGACACGTGGAAGAGGTTGCTGCCCCAGCGCAGCAGGCCGGAGCGCAGGAGCTGCGACGAGTCGCTCTTCCAGCTGTACTGCGCCTGGTCGAAGCGGATCAGGCTGCCGACGATGAAGACGACGAAGCAGACGTAGGGATAGACCTGGAAGAAGAAACCGTAGACACCGCTCATCGCAGGGCTCCTGACGGATGTTTACGAACGATTTGAACAGGCTGCGTGGCCGACGCCCGCTCCTGGCCGCGGGTCGAGCACCCGTCGAACGCGGCCGGCTCCTCCCAGCTTTGGTCGAGCGGATCGTCGGCCGCGGGCGTGACCGCCGTGACCTTTTCGCCGGCGACCTCCAATAGCGCCGCGAGCACGCTCGCGTAGGCGCTCTCGCGCTTGACCAGCGCGGCCAGGATCGCGTTCAGGATGTGCGCCATTTCACCCAGGAACGCACGCGCCTCCCGCGGCGGCTGCGTCGAGGCGAACTCGAGCACCACCGGCAGATAGTCGGGCAGCTCGCCCTCGGCCAAAGCGAGCCCGGCTTCCGCATAGGTCCGGCCGAGATCGATGATGGCCGGGCCGCGATCGCGCGAGTCGCCGTGCACGTGCTCGAACAGGTGCAGCGACGTCGCCCGCCCGCGGTCGAACAGCTCGACGTACTGCGCTTCGACCTGCAAGGTGTCTCCCGCCGCGAGAGCGTCGATCAGCGCCACGAGCTCGCCGCGGCGCGACGCCGTGAGCACCCGCTGCTCGCTCACCGCCTCGCGCAGGTCGGGAAGATGCTCGCGCAGGCGCGCGTCGGGGTAGCCGAGCAACGCCGCCAGGGCGCGCAACGTGATCGCCAGGGGTTGGGATACAGGACCCACCATGTCAGGTCTCCAACGCCGCCGAACGGTGTCCACTACGCACGAAGCGACCGCCCCTCACCCCGTCCCTCTCCCCGCACGCGGGGAGAGGGCGAGTGAGCGAGGCGCGCGAGCGACAGCGAGCAAGGCCCGAAGGGCGCGTCGCCGAGCGACCGAGGGACGACCGACAACTCCACTGCTGCGCACCGTGCCGCCAGTCGCGGAGGTCGTCGCCCGGGAGATTGGCTCATCTCAAACCTCCGCCTTGATCGGAATCGTGCGCTTCTTCTCGCTGCCGAAGAGACTGACGTCGTTCATCCCGTCCGAGCAGTTGTTGCCGAAGCTGAACCCGCAGCCGCCGCGCACACTGAAGGCATTCTCCGCGTACTCGCGATGCGTCGACGGGATCACGAACCGGTCCTCGTAGTTGGCGATCGCCATCACCTGGTACATCTCCTCCACCTCGGCCTCGCTGATCTGCACGCGCTTCAGCACGTCGTGATTGGTCCGCCCCTCGACGTGCTTGTCGCGCTGGTAGGCGCGCATCGCGAGCATCCGCTCGAGCGCGCGCACCACCGGCGCCGTCTCCCCGGCGGTGAGCAGGTTCGCGAGGTACTTGACCGGAATGCGCAACTGACCGACATCCGGAATGCCGCCGTTGCTGCCGACCTGCCCGGCATTCGCCGCCGAGCTGATCGGCGACAGCGGCGGCACGTACCACACCATCGGCAGCGTCCGGTATTCCGGATGGAGCGGGAAGGCGACCTTCCACTCCTTCGCCATCTTGTAAACCGGCGAGCGGATCGCGGCCTCGATCCATTGCGCGGGCACGCCGTCCGCGCGCGCCTGCTCCTGTACGGCGGGGTCGTTCGGGTCGAGGAAGAGCGCGAGCTGGGCCGGGTAGAGGTCGCGCGGATCCGCGACCGAGGCGGCCGCCTCGATGCCGTCGGCGTCGTATAGCACCACGCCGAGGTAACGGATGCGGCCCACGCAGGTCTCCGAGCAGACGGTGGGCTGTCCCGTTTCGATGCGCGGGAAGCAGAAGATGCACTTCTCCGACTTGCCGGTCGACCAGTTGTAGTAGATCTTCTTGTACGGGCAGCCCGACACGCACATCCGCCAGCCGCGGCACTTCTCCTGGTCGATGAGGACGATGCCGTCCTCCTCGCGCTTGTAGATCGCGCCGGAAGGGCAGGCCGCGACGCAGGTCGGGTTGAGGCAGTGCTCGCACAGCCGCGGCAGGTACATCATGAAGGTGTT
>JADLEZ010000103.1 GCA_020845855.1 Burkholderiales bacterium | reverse complement strand
TGTCCGACGCGAGCGGCCTGTCCGGCGTGGGCCTGTTCGCGAACTGGGAGCTCGACCTGTGGGGCCGCGTGCGCGCCGGCCAGGCGTTCGCGCAGCAGCAGTACGACGCGGCGCAGCTCGATGCCGAGTACGCGCGGCAATCGATCGCGGCCATGGTGGCGAAGGGCTGGTTCCTCGCCACCGAGGCCCGCATGCAAAAGGCGCAGGCGACCGCGATGCGGGGATCGGCCGAGCGGCTCGTCGTGCTGGCGGGCGACCGGCTGCGGGTCGGCACCGGCGACGAGTACGACGTCACCCTCGCCCAGGCGAACGTGCTCACGCTGCGCGACACCGAGCGCAACCTCGAGGCCGCGTATCAGCAGGCGCTGCGCGGCATCGAGGTGCTCGCGGGCCGCTACCCGGCCGCGGCCATCGCCGCACCCGCGAAGCTCGCCGCCTGGCCCGGTGACGTACCCGTCGGCCTTCCCTCGGAGCTCCTGGAGCGGCGTCCCGACGTGGCCGCCGCCGAGCGGCGCGTGGCGGGTGCCTTCTACCGCACCGAGGAAGCCAAGGCCGCCCGCCTGCCGAGGATCGCGCTCACGGCAAGTGTGACGACCATCTCGAGCGAGCTGTTCGTGCTCAAGAACACCAACGACGTGGTGGTCAGCATCGGCGCGCAGCTCCTGCAGCCGATCTTCCTCGGCGGCCAGTTGCAGGCGCAGGTGGAGGTGCGCCCCGCGGAGCAGAAGCAGGCGATCGCCGAGTACGGCCGCGTCGGCTCGCGCGCCTTCGCCGAAGTCGAGGAAGCGCTGTCGCAGGGGTTCGCGCTGACCGAGCGCGAGGCGATCCTCGCGAGCGCCGTGCGCGAGAACGCACGCGCGCTGGAACTGGCCGGCGTGCGCTACCGCGTGGGGTCGGGCGACCTGCGCGCCGTGCAACAGCAGCAGCTCGCGCTGTATTCCGCCCAGGTGGCACTCCTGCGCGTGCAGGCGGAGCGCCTGGTCCAGCGCGTGAACCTGCACCTGGCACTCGGCGGCAGTTTCGACGCCGCAACGGCGCGCTGATACGGCTGCTGTCTCCCGTTCGACAAACCGGGGCCTCTTGATGTAAAAGGAAGCCGGTGTGCCACGCCTGTGCCGGTTCCCGCCTGTCGTCGCTTCCCGTGTTCATTGCCATGACCGCCACGTTTGCAAAGCCGTACACGCGCACCATGCGCCTGGGCTGCACCCTCGCCGCGTGCGCGCTGCTCGCCGCCGGCTGCGGCCGCGAGCCGCCGAAGCCGCCCGAGAAGGGTCCGGTCGACGTCACGGTGCTGACCGTGCAGCGCGCGGACGTGCCCGTCACCGCGGTCTACGTCGCGCAGACGCAAAGCTCGCAGGCGGTGAACATCCAGGCGCGCGTATCGGGCTGGCTCGACAAGCGCCTGTACACCGAAGGCGCCATGGTCAAGGCCGGGCAGGTGCTGTTCCAGATGGATCCCAAGCCGTTCCAGGCGCAGGTGGACGCGGCCAAGGCGGCGCTCGAGCGGCAGAAGGCCGCCGCGCTGGTCGCGCGGCAGAACCTCGACCGCACCAAGCCGCTGGTGGCGCAGAACGCGTTGTCGCAAAAGGATCTGGACGACGCGACCGGCCAGTACGCGCAGACGCAGGCGGCGGTGGAGCAGGCGCAGGCGCAGCTCGAGACCGCGCAGCTCAACCTCTCCTACACGACGATCCGCTCGCCGGTCGACGGCGTGTCGAGCTACGCGATCGTCGCCGACGGCACGTACTTGAGCCCCAGCAACGCGCAGCTCACCACGGTATCGGTGCTGACGCCGATGTGGATCAACTTCAGCATCTCCGAGAACGAGATGGAGCGCATTCGCGACGACGTGCGCAACGGGCGGCTCAAGCTGCCCGAAGGCGGGAAGTTCGTCGTCGAAGTGGAAATGGTCGACGGCAACCTCTTCCCCTACACCGGCGCCATCACCTTCGCCGACCCCTCGTACAACCCGACCACGGGCACCTTCCTGCTGCGCGCGACGGTGAACAATCCGACCGGCGTGCTGCGCCCCAACCAATATGTGCGCGTGCGCCTTACCGGCGCCATCCGGCCCAACGCCGTGGTCGTGCCGCAACGGGCCGTGCAGCAGAGTGCCAAGGGCCACTTCGTGTGGGTGGTGAACAAGGACAACAAGGCCGAGTTGCGCCCGGTGGTGGTCGGCGAATGGAAGGGCGAGGGCTGGTTCGTGAGCGACGGGCTCGCCAACGGCGACCGGGTCGTGGTCGACGGCGGCGTGCGTCTGACGGCGGGCGCACCGGTCAAGGCGGCCGCCTACCAGCCGCCGGCGGCCACGACCGCTGCCGGCAAACCGAAGCCGCCGGCGCCCAGCGCACAACCGTCTTCGGTGCACGTGCTGTTCGACAGCGGCAAGGCGACGCTCGACACCGGCGCGATGCGCACGCTGCGTCTTGCGGCCGCCGCGTACGTGGGCATCGGCACCCAGATCGTGGTCACCGGCTACGCCGACCGCCACGGCGACGCCGCCGCCAACGTCGACCTCGCCAAGCGACGCGCGCAGGCGGTGCGCGACGAGCTGGTGGCGCTCGGCGTGGACGGCAAGCGCATCGTGCTCCAGCCGCCGGTCAACGTGACCGGCAGCGGGACGGACGACCAGGCGCGCCGGGTCGACGTACTCGTAAAGCAGTAGCCGGCCCATGTTGTCGCGCTTCTTCATCGAGCGGCCGGTCTTCGCGGCAGTGGTCGCGCTCATCATCTGCCTCGCCGGCGGCGTGTCGATGTTCCTGCTGCCGGTGTCGCAATACCCGAGCATCACGCCGGTGCAGGTCACGGTCTCGGCCACCTACCCCGGCGCCGATTCAGTGACGCTCGCGAGCTCGGTCGCCTCGCCGATCGAGCAGCAGATCAACGGCGTGGACAACATGCTCTACATGACGTCCACCTCGAGCTCGACCGGGCAGCTCACGATGACGGTGTACTTCTCGCTCGACACCGACCCCGACATCGCGCAGGTGCAGGTGCAGAACCGGGTCAACCTCGCGATGCCGCAACTGCCGTCGGCGGTCGTGCAGCAGGGCGTGAACGTGCAGAAGAAGTCGTCGTCGATCATGATGCTGGTGTCCGTCTTCGCCAAGGACGACCGCTACAGCGCCAACTACATCGCCAACTACGCCAACGTGTACGTGCTGGAAGCGCTGAAACGCGTGCCGGGCGCAGGCCAGGCGCAGATCATGGGTGTGCCCAACCAGGCGATGCGCATCTGGATGAACCCGGACCGCATGGCCTCGCTCGGGATCACCACCTCCGACATCGCCAACGCGATCAACCAGCAGAACCAGCTCTTCGGCGCGGGCCAGATCGGGCAGCAGCCGAACGCGGGACCGGTCGAGCTCACCTTCCCGGTGATCACCCAGCCGCAGTTCACGGAACCCCGGCAGTACGAGAACATCATCCTGCGCGCGTCGCAGGACGGCAGCGCCATCGTGCGCGTGGGCGACGTCGCCCGCGCCGAGATCGGGCTGCAGCAGTACATCGTCGACAGCAAGATGAACGGCGTGCCGGCGACCGTCATCGCGGTGTACCAGCAGCCGGGCGCCAACGGCCTCGTGGTCTCCAACGACGTGCGCAAGACGATGGAGCAGATGAAGGCGTCGTTCCCCGACGGCATGGAGTACGCGATCGCGCTCGACACCAACGATTTCGTGCGGCTGTCGATCAAGGAGGTGATCAAGACGCTGTTCGAGGCGATCGTGCTGGTGATCCTGGTCGTCTACCTGTTCCTGCAGAGCTTCCGCACCACCCTCATCTGCAGCGTGGCGATCGTCATCGCGCTCATCGCCACCTTCACCGGCATGCTCGCGCTCGGTTTCTCGATCAACCTCCTCACCCTGTTCGGGCTGGTGCTCGCCATCGGCATGGTCGTCGACGACGCGATCGTGGTGTGCGAGAACGTCGAGCGCAACATGCACCAGCACAACATGAAGCCGAAGGAGGCGACGATCAAGTCGATGGACGAGATCGCCACGTCGCTGGTCGCGGTGGTGCTGGTCATGTGCTCGGTGTTCATCCCGGCGGCGTTCCTGCCGGGCACCACGGGCCAGCTCTACAAGCAGTTCGCGATCACCATCGTGATCTCGGTGTCGGTTTCCGGCTTCGTGGCGCTCACCGTCACGCCGGCGATGTGCGCCGTGCTGCTCAGGCACAACCCGCCGCCGCAGCGCGGGCCGTTCGCGTGGTTCAACCGCCAGGTCGACCGGGTTACCCAGGGGTTCGGCATCGCGGTGACCTACGTCATCAAGTTCGCGATCATCGCGATCATCCTGCTCGGCTTCTTCCTGTACTCGATCTGGCACCTGTTCAAGATCCTGCCGACGAGCTTCGTGCCCAACGAGGACCAGGGCTACGCGTTCGCGGCGATCATCATGCCGCAGGCGGCGAGCCTCGCGCGCACGCAGGAGATCGCCAGCAAGGCGGACGAGATCTTCAAGAAGATTCCGGGCGTGAAGACGCGGACCATGGTCACCGGCTACTCGCTGCTCGACAGCGGCTTCAAGACCAACGCGGGCACGATCTTCGTCACCTTCGACGACTTCGACGCCCGCTACAAGAATGTCGACACCGCGAAGCAGCAGAACGTGCGGGCCATCCTGCAGGCATTCTTCGCCGAGGCGAGCAAGATCGAGGGCGCGATCGTGGTCCCGATCGCGCCGCCGGCGATTCCCGGCATCGGCACCACGGGCGGCTTCGAGTTCTGGATCCAGGACACGGGAACCGGCGACCCGGTGGCGCTCGACGGCGTGCTGCAGGACTTCCTGAAGAAGGCGCGCGAGCGGCCGGAACTGACCGGGCTCGCGACCACCTTCACCGCCAGCACGCAACAGCTGCGCGCCGTGGTCGACCGCGAGAAGACGCAGCTCCTCGGCATCCCCATCCAGGACGTGTACAGCGCGATCCAGGCGCAATTCGGCTCGCTCACGGTCAGCCAGTACAACATGTTCAGCAACGTGTGGTGGGTGATCGTGCAGTCCGATGCGCCGTACCGGCAGAATCCCGAGGACCTGACGCGGCTGTACACCCGCAACAATCAAAACCAGATGGTGCCGCTGTCGAGCGTGGTGTCGACGCAGTGGACCGCGGGACCGGACATCCTGCCTCACTTCAACGGCTTTCCCGCCGCCAAGATCATCGGTAACGCCTCGGCCGGCCACAGCTCGGGCGATGCGATCAACGCGATGGAGGCCGTGGCCGGGGAAGTGTTGCCCCCCGGATACGCGTTCGCGTGGTCGGGTCTCGCGTTCGAGGAGAAGAAGTCGGGCGGCACGTCGGGTCTCGCCTTCGTGTTCGGCTTCATCATCGTGTTCCTGGTGCTCGCGGCGCAGTACGAATCCTGGACGCTGCCGGGGGCGGTGATGTCGGCAGTGCCGTTCGGCATCCTCGGTGCGCTCGTCACCAACCACCTGCGCGGTCTCGACAACGACGTGTACTTCCAGATCGGCCTCCTGGTGCTGATCGGACTGGGCGCCAAGAACGCGATCCTGCGGGTGTCGGCTGCGATCGACTTCCGCAACCAGGGCAAGTCGATCATGGAAGCGACGATCCTTGCGGGCGAGCAGCGCCTGCGGCCGATCATCATGACCTCGCTCGCGTTCGCGATCGGCTGCCTGCCGCTCGCGCTTGCCGTGGGTGCGGGAGCGAACGCACGGCACTCGATCGGCACCGGCATCATCGGCGGCATGCTGGGCGAGACCACGCTCGCGATGCTGTACGTGCCGCTGCTCTTCTACCTCTTCGACAAGATGAAGGAGGGCAAGGAGGAGAAAGGGAAGCCCGAGAAGAACGAGCCGCCGCCCGCCGTCGCACCACCCACGGCCCCGCACCGGGCGGACGATTGAGATGGACGCGCACGACCCCCTCACCCCAGCCCTCTCCCCGCCAGCGGGGAGAGGGAGACCGACCCGGGTGCTTCGAACACACCCCCCTCTCCCCGCTTGCGGGGAGAGGGCCGGGGTGAGGGGCCGCGGCGTCCTCGCCCTCACCCTCGTGCTCGCCGGCTGCGTGGTCGGCCCCGACTACACGCGCCCCGCGGTCGACGCGCCGAAGACCTTCGTCTACGAGGTCAAGGACGCCGCCGACACCGCCAACACCCAGTGGTGGAAGCAGTTCGACGACCCCGTCCTCGACCAACTGATCGCCGAAGCGCTTGCCAACAACCTCAACATCAAGGTTGCGGTAGCCAACGTCGAGCAGGCCGCCGGTGTGCTCACGCAGACGCGCTCGTCGCTGGTCCCGCAGGTCGGTTACAGCGGTGCGGCGGGCCGCGGGCGGGTCAGCGAGTCGACGGCGACTCCGCAGCTCTCGGCGGGCATCCCCAACCCGCAGTCGTCGTACGAAGCGCTCCTGAGCGTGAGCTGGGAGATCGATCTGTGGGGCCGCATCCGGCGCTTGTCCGAGTCGGCGCGCGCGAACCTGCTCGCCACCGACGAGGCGCGGCGCGGCGTGATCCTCTCGCTTGTCTCCTCGGTGGCGAGCAACTACCTCACGCTGCGCGGGCTCGACGAACAGCTCGCCGTCGCCAAGCGCACGCTTGGGGCCTACGGCGAGTCGGTGCGCCTGTACCAGCTCCAATTCCAGTACGGGCAAGTCTCGCAGATGCAGGTGGCGCAAGTGCAGTCGCAGTACGAGACCGCCGCGGTGCAGATCCCGCTGCTCGAGTCGCAGATCGCCCAGACCGAGAACGGGCTTTCGGTGCTGATCGGCCGCAACCCCGGCCCCATTCCGCGCGGCAAGTCGGTGTACGACCTCGTCCAGCCCAAGGTGCCGGCGGGCGTGCCGTCCGAGCTCCTCACCCGCCGGCCGGACCTTTTGCAGGCGGAAGACAACCTGATCGCCGCCAACGCGCAGATCGGCGCCGCGCGCGCGCTCTATTTCCCGACGATCTCGCTGACCGGCGCCGGCGGCTCGTCGAGCACCCAGCTCAACAACCTGTTCACCGGGCCCGCGCGCGTGTGGAGCTACGCCGGGCAGCTCGTAGGCCCGATCTTTACCTTCGGCGCGGTAAGTGGCCAGGTCGCGCAGGCCGAGGCCGCACAGAAGGCCGCGCTGTACAGCTACCAGTACTCGATCCAGAACGCCTTCGCCGACGTGGAGAACGCACTGGTCGCCAACCAGAAGCTGATCGGGCAGCAGGCCGCGCAGGAGCGGCTGGTCGCCGCGCTCAAGAGCTACGCGCAGCTTGCGACGTTGCAGTTCAACGGCGGGTACACGTCGTACACGACGGTGCTGCAGGCGGAGCAGTCGCTGTTTCCCGCCGAGCTGCAGCTCGCGTCGCTGCGCGCGCAGGTGTTCTCGTCGAGTGTCGGCATCTACAAGGCGATGGGCGGCGGCTGGGTGGTAGAAGCCGACAAGATGACCGCGGACACGGCACCCCCGCCCGCCACGCGGTCGACCGGAATGCCGCCGCTGTTCTAACCCGGGGGGACGCCGCGATGACGCATCGCATCGAGAAGGACTTCCTGGGGCCGAAGGAGATTCCCGAGCACGCGTACTACGGCGTGCAGACGCTGCGCGGCAAGGAGAACTTCAACATCACCGGCATCCCGATGTCGGCGGAGCCGTACTTCGTCAAGGCGTTCGGGTACGTGAAGAAGGCCGCCGCGCTCGCCAACCGGGACTTGGGCGTGCTCGACCCGCGCATCGCGGACGCGATCGCGGGCGCCTGCGACCGGCTCATCGCCGGGCAGATGCGCGACCAGTTCGTCACCGACTTCATCCAGGGCCGAGCCGGCACCACGACCAACATGAACGCGAACGAGGTTATCGCCAACCTGGCGCTCGAGAAGCTCGGCTACCGCAAGGGCGAGTACCAGCACGTCAACCCCAACGACCACGTCAACTTCGGGCAGTCGACCAACGACGTGTATCCGACCGCGTTCCGGCTCGCGCTGATCCTGCGCCTGACGGCCTACATGGACGCGCTGTCGCACCTGCGCGACGCCTTCTTCGCCAAGGGCAAGGAGTTCGAGCGGGTGCTCAAGATGGGCCGCACGCACCTGCAGGA
>JADLEZ010000102.1 GCA_020845855.1 Burkholderiales bacterium | reverse complement strand
TGTGGTGCTTCGTGCGCTTGCGGCCCATGGCCGGGCAAGTCTACGCCGCCGGCTTGAACAGGCGGGCGAAGTTGGGGCGCTCGGGCTCGGCCACCGGCGTGTCGCCATCGAGCAGGCGCTTATCGCGATAGGCGCGCAGCACCCGCGGGTCGCCGCGATCGCTGACCGCGTGCCGCCAGCGGTTGGCCTTGAGCCAGGCGATCTGCGCGGGCCGCTGGCGGCGGCCGGTGAGCTCGAAGAGCTCGACGGGCGAGAGGTAGTCGCTCACTCGTCGGCCCCCCTGCCGCCGCCGTGCATGAGCAGCAGAGCGAAGGCGGTGCCTGCCGCGCCGGCGACGAACCAGACGATCAAGAACCAGACGCAACAGGCAATCACGCGTCCGCCAACGCGCCGGAGTGGTCGGCCGCGATGCAGCAGGCCTCGCGCAGCTCGTCGATGACGCGCTCGGGGATGTGCTCCGGTCCGACCTGCGGCACCTCGCCGGCGAGGTCGTGCTCTGGTGGGTCTTTTTTCTTCGGCATTTACGCCCCCACCTTCTAGCGGCGCTGCTTCACGATCTCATGCAGCTCGGCGTGGAACTGCGGGGGCAGGCCGTCGATGAAGCCCGCGGCCATGTCGAGCGTGTCGCGGTCCTTCGCCTTCTCGATGCGGTCGCGGACCTCTGCGTACGACAGCGCAGGCGGCGCGTTGCCGTCGAGTGCGAGCGCTGGACGGTCACTCGTGATTGCACCGGTTTCCTTGTCGACCGTCTCGCCCGTGGCCTTCTCGTGCAATTGCTGCTTCACGCGCTCGACCGCGCTGACCACTTCGGCGCTGCCCGTTTGGGTGACATCAACGGGGCCGATGCTGTCTTGCAGTTCCTCCGACGTTTGCAGTCCCATCGCAATGTCGGGTGCGTGCGTGCGCACCATGAAGGCGCCGGCTCGATAATGGAACATCAATTCAGGAATCGTCTTCCACTTGCTTCCGTTCTTCGCGTCCCACCCTTCGCCTTTGACCATCGCCCACGTCACCCAGGGTCCGACGATGCGCTCCTTGGTCGCCTTCTCGGTGGCGTAGGCGCGCATGCCAGCGGTGCCGTCCTTCGCGTCGTTCACGTCACCGCGCGTCTCGAAGCGCATCGCGCTAAATCGGCCGCACTGGTTAAACGCGGCGATCAGAAATTGGCCTGACCACGCCGGGCGCCCATGCACGATATAGAGGTTCTGCATCGTCATCAGCGGATCTGCGCCGATGCGCTTCGCCATGTTGAGCGCGATCATCGCGTTGGCGACGTTGTCTTGGTAGTCCTTCGGCACGAGCGTGCTGCTGCTGTACACCTTGGCCTCGCGCAGCGACAACTCGAAGGCGTCGCGGGCGGTGAAGACGGCCACGGGCAGGCGGTCAGTCGTTGGGGCTTGCGGCGCGGGTTCATTCGGCATTTCGTCACTCCTTCGGTTTGATCAATCTGCAATCTATGTACTCGGTATCAGGTACGGCGTAACCCTTCCTCTTCACGACTTTCCGGCGGAGCATGGCCCCGTCCAGAAATTCCAGCTCGGCCGCGTCGCCCATCGCGCGCAGCATGTGGTTCTTCGCGGCCTTCGCGGTCGCGTCGTACTCTCGCGCGAGTTCTGCCGACTGCTCGAACGTGCGGCGCCACGCTTCGAGCGCGCGATCCGCCGCGATCCGTTCGCCATTCGTGCCCTTGTAGATGAGCCGCAGCGCTGCGCTCGCAGTCGGGTGGTCCGCGTCGATCGGTGGCGGGGTGTCCTGCTCGACGTAGCGCCAGAAGCGCGCCACGCCATCGGCGATCATCTGCGCGAGCTCGGGGTCGAACGCGACTTCGTAGATCACTATCGGCGGGCGCATGAACAGTACCGGGACGTGCGCGAGCGGCCGGTCGGCGAGTGCCATTTGCTGCATGACCTGCAGCAGTATCTCAGTCGGGATGTCGCTGCTCTTCGGCTCGCCCCACCCCTCGCGCGAGCCGCGCCACTTCGCCTCAATGACGGCCGCCGGGGTAATGGCGTCGCAGTGCGCGATCTGCCGGCCGCGTCGCAGGGTGTCGGGCTTGACCTCGATCTTCGTCGTGTGCGTGTCGCGCACGTACTCGCCGATGATGTAGGCCTCCGCGGCGTTGCCAAGGCGGAGGAAGGCGTCGTCCTGGGTCGGCGGCTCGCGCCCGGTCTTGAGCGCCCACAGCTCGACCGCCGACGTGCGCTTCGACAACCCAAGGGCCGCGGCACACTCGCTGGCGCCGACACCCTGCGCACGGACCGCCACCTGCTCCGGCGTGAGCCCGACGATCGGGGTCGGCGCGTTCATGCGCACTCCTCGTCGACCACGATCGCGACGTCACCGACGATCGTGTGCGTGGTTCCAGGCCGGCACACCGACCAGTAGATTTCGGTCGCCTTGGGGTTGACCGGCGGGTAGGGCGCGGCGATGTGGCCCATGTCGTCGACCAGCATCACACGGCCGTCGCGCAGGTTGACGCTATCCATGCCGCGCGCGCCGATCGCCTTCCCGATCGCGTCGAAGTGGATGTTGACGCGCTCCTCGCGGCCGTCGGCGCGGATGATATGGACGTTCACGCGCGCAGCGCCGCCTCGGCGCCCTCGTGCACGTGGCTGCGCGGCGGCTCGGGCGCGAGCGTCAGCTCGACGCTCTTGCGGATCGACCAGTCGGCGTCGGTGACGACGAGCTCGGCCTTGCTCATGCTGATCTTCATCATGCGGTTCTCCCTCTTCTGTTGATCGTGCGCACGTTGGTGCGCTCGCGGGCTTCCTGCTCGGCGGCGTGCGCCTTGGCGATCTCGGCTTGCTCGCGACGCACGAGCGCAAACCGCTTGCGGATATCGGTCTGCGCGGCGGGCGTGTAGCGAAAGCACTCCGACAAGATCGAGTGCGGCGGCGCCTTGCTGCGCAGGGGCTTCATGGCGCGCTCCGCATACCGTCGCGCATGCCGGACAGGTATGCTTGCTTCACGAGCATAGACACCAAGCGCGCAAACTTATCCGATTCCAGCGGATCGGCCAATCGAAGCACGATGCGCTGCATGTCCTGCAGGCACAAATTGCATGCAATCGCGCTCGTCACCTCTGCATCGAACTCGGCCTCCACCCGCGCCTTGAACTCGGCTTCCACCTGCGCCTCGAACTCGGCTTGAGTCATGTCGGTAGCCATCAGCGAATTACCCCCGCGAGAAACAGCACGAGCGCCACGAGGCAGACCGCGAGCACGAAGCGGTCGCCGACGTAGGCCGCCTCTTCGCTCATGAGCCAGCGGCCGATTCGGGTGTAGTGCCTTTGGTTATCCAAAGACCTTCGCCTCGATGCGTGACAGTATCTCCTCTTGCTTCTCCGACAGCGTCGCGCGTTCGCTGACGGATTCCAGGAAATTGCGTTCCCAGGACGTGACGCCGTACTGCGACGCCACGCCCTCTATCTCTTCATGGATGCGCTCGACGCGCTGACGCGGAGTCGTCATCAGCGAATTACTCCCGCGAGAAACAGCACAAACGCCACGAGGCA
>JADLEZ010000101.1 GCA_020845855.1 Burkholderiales bacterium | reverse complement strand
GGGGGTGCAGGCGATGTCGGGCGGACAGGCCAACTATGGCTGGCGGCTGCTGGGGGTCAGCGGCAACGGCAACGAGAAGCGGTTCGCGACCAGCGAGTACGCCACGCAAAGCCTGCGGCCGAAGCTGACGATAACCTACGAGCCGTAGCCCGCGCATGTCGGGGATCACCTGGCCGACCCTGGATCCGGCCGTCCGCACGCCGATCGCGTGCCGTAAAGCGTCAGTACATTGTCATAAATCGTCCAATAGCTGGGTCTAAGCACCGCTTGCTGTCGGGAACAGGGTCGACTCGCGATCAAGATCTGCCCGGCGCAAGGACGTCTTGGCACCTGGGAGAATTTCAACGTCCTTTGCAGCATACGGGCACGCAGTGTGCTTATCCCGGCGTCATACCGGCGCGGCGGACGCTTGAACTGGTGGGCGACAACCGAATCCGGAGCGTTAGCAAGAAAACCATTGCAAGACCTCAAAATTTCCACAATAATGCCGTTGTCATTGAACTTTTCCTCAGTCCTCGGACCGCGCGTCGCGCGCGACCGAGGCCGCGAGCCGTCGCTTAGGCAAGCGCGGTTGGCAATAACAACACCAACAAGTGGGTACGTGTGCCGCAGTGCCGGCGAGGTGCTGCTGCATGTCTCGGTTCTATCGAATCGCTGGATCAATTGAGTAGCAAGGTGAGCGCATGACTTCACGCAGAAAGTTTCTCTTCGCCGGCGCTACCGCTCTGGCCGCTCCCGTCGCACTGCACGGGGCAGGCGCGCAGGCGACGGAATCCGCCGAAGGCCATCCCGCAGTCAAGGCCGCCGTCAGCAAGTTGCCTCCGCAGGGGACCATCCTGCTGGAAGACAGCGGAAGCGGCGTTTCCCGAGATTACTTCCAGTACACGCTCAAGGTGAAATGGAAGGGATCGTTCCAGGGCGCGCTGCTCGGGGCCCAAACCGGCAATGGCGCCACGACCGTGCGCATACCGTTGAGTGGCGCTCCCGAAACACTCGTCCTGCGCACCAAGAGCTCGTGGGCGAACGTCTACTCCAGGGAGTCGGGCCGTGCCCCATCCCTCGAGGTGAAGTACACCGACAGCAGCAGCGCGATCCTCGCGTGCCAGGCGGATGCCACGATCGATCCCTCGACCACGAAGCCGATGGGGGCCGACACCCGACTGCAACTCGGTGTGGCGGTGCTGCGCTTCGCCGTTCCCGCCAAGCCCGTGGCTAGCGCGGCCCTGGTGTTCCAGACGATCAACACCGGCGGCTCGGTTACGTTCGAGGCTTACCAGTTCTTGAGTCCGATCCTTCCAGAGCCCAGCCCCGTGTATGGACTGCGTGCGCGCGGCCTCGCCGGGCCGACATTGATCGAGGCGACCGACTTCAACAAGCCGAACTGGTGGCACCCTTGGTTTCGGATGCTCTCGATGATGCCGAGCGCGCAAACGGTAGCAAGCCTCCTCGTCGATCGCGACCTCGACACGCTCGCGCCGCTCGACCGCAAGGCTATCCTCGTCGAGACGCGCCCGGCAGGGTTTCCGCCGCAGACCGGCTTTCCCGAGTCGGCGGCATACATGTTCCCGAAGAACCTCGGCAAGGAACTCGATGAGGTGTATTTCCAGTACCGCTTGCGCTTCGGCGAAGGTTGGCGGGGCGGCTCGATGCAAAGCGGCAAGCTACCCGGCATCGCCTCCGACACCAGCATGGCCGGAAATGGCGGGGGCACGGCGAACGGCAAGAACGGCTGGAGCTTCCGCGGGCTGTTCGTCGGTGAACCGATGGCGGCCTCGTCGCCGTACAACTCGAACAACGGCGTGGTTCCCATCGGCTGGTACACATACAACCCGGACCAGATCGCGGAGAAGCAACTCTACGGCTTGCACCTGCCATGGACCGGCCGCGGGTCGCTCGGTCTCATCGAAATCGGCAAGGACTACTGGATCGACCAGTACGTCAAGGTCAACACGCCGGGCAAGAAGGACGGAATCGTCCGCGCCTGGATCAACGGCCAGCTCGCCTACGAGCGGACCGATCACGTCATGCGCGACGTCGGTCCCTATCAGGTGCCAGGCAATCTCGCCATCCAGAAAGTGTGGATGACCTTCCTCCATGGCGGCGACATCAATCCGCTGCCCACGAAGATCCTGCGCACGTATTGGTCGGACTGGACCATCGCCACCGAGTACATCGGCCCGCCGGCAGCCGCGGCTTCGAAGCCGCCGACCATCTCGATCGTCGCGCCGCAGGAGGGAGCGAACCCGCCCGCCGGCGTTGCCTTTCCGTTCGACGTGAGCGCGATGCCTGGGGGCTCGAGCATCAGCAAGGTCGACTTCTATCGCGACGGTGCGCTCATCGGGACCGATACCTCTGCGCCGTACGGCATGTCCGTGACCGGCTCTGCGGTCGGCAAGCACGTGCTGATGGCGGTGGTGACCGACTCGGCCAAGAACGTCGTCTACTCGAACCCGGTGCACATGATGGTCGGGACGCCGGTGAACGTGCCCCCCACGGTGACGATCTCCGCCCCGGTCGCCAACTCGACTTACTCGCCGAAGGCGAGTGTCGGCATCCGGGCCTTCGTCACCGACGACGAGAGCGTGAGCAAGGTCATGTTCTATATCAACAGCATGGCGTTCGCGACGTTCATGGGGACCAAGTCACCGTACAGTTCGGCGATCGGCGGAATGCCGCCGGGCAACTACACGCTCAAGGTGGTCGCGACCGACAACAAGGGCTTGACATCGAGCGCGACGACGAACTTCAAGATCGCGTAGCTGACCGAGCAGGCTGCAGTTGCGTCAGCGTCGACCAGCGGCAATCGCCGCGGCCGGCGTGAACACTTCCGTGGGCGCCAGCGCGGTCTTGGCGACGACGAGGCCGTGCAGCAGCGATGACCACTTCACGCGGCCGTACGGCGCGATGGGGACGCCCGGATTGACTTCCCATCGCGCGGCGGGCGCGGCGCCCAGGAACCGCTCGCGGGTCCAGACCCATGGATCCGTCTGTCCACCGGTCGGGGCGAGGTAGTACAGAGTGGTGGGCTCGGCCAGGGAGGCTGCCGCCAGCGCTTTCATCGGCGGCACGTACTCGAGGCCCGTGTTGGCCGCGCCGATCGGCGAAGTGCCGGATACGGAGAGTCGGCGCCACCCGCGCTCGATGTCCTGCCCGTCCATGAGCCACGCCTGGCCCGGGGCGACGGTTTCGTCGATCAGCACGAAACAGTCGAGATCGGCGTGATGACCCAAGCTTGCGCGTATGCTGATCTGCGGCCACCAGGGCGTGGGCATGGTGACCCATGCCGCCCCGGGATCGTCGTCCACGATCACGTCGACGCTCCGGCCGCTCTCGTGCGCGAATCGCGCCAGCCGATTGCGAACGGGATCGTGCAGCACGGTGTAAGGAACCGGGCGAAAATTGCCGCCCGTGCCGTAGCGCTGCCAGCTGTTCGTTGCGCCCGACCACCGGTGCGCCTGCGGCGAGCCGCCGGACGCGTTCGCGATTGCGTAGCCGACCCCCTGCACGATGTCGTCGTCGACCGTGACCAGATGGTTGTAGGAGTGCTGGGACGCGGGGCGATTCGGCAACCACTCGCCGTAGGCATCGGCCACGGCCGACGCGCTCGCCACCGCCGACGGCGCCAATAGCATCTCCCAGCGGCCGCTCGCAAGGTCCTGCGCGTAATGGCCGTCGTCGTGGCTGTCGCCGTGGCCGCCCGCGATGCCGAGGCTGTACTTGTCGCGCCATACGGTGGCCCCGCAGTAGGCGAGGATTCCATGCGGCGGCTTGAGGCGCGAGTTTGCCGCGTCGAGGCCCTCCGGCAGGCGGCTGCGCACGGTGCGCAGGAAATCCGACAGCGTTTGCGTGCCGAGCTGGCGATAAGTGCCGCCGATCACCGCTATGCCGCGACTGGCGCGGACGGCGGAGGCCTGCCCGTGCGCGACGCAAGGCAGACCGGCGGTTGCGGCCAGTGCGCCGGAGCCCGCAAGGAAGCGCCGACGGTCCATCATGGACGGACCCCGACGCCTTGCTGCCGCGACCGCAGCCACTGCTCCAGCATCATGAGGATCCAGACCATCTCGCCGTAGTACCCGGGGGCTTCGGGCAGGCGTTGGACCATGAGATCGCGCGCGAATTCGCCGCGGATGATGTCTCTTTCCACGATGCCCGCAAGCGAGTCTTCGGCGAGCTTGCGCAGCGGCGGATGGCGCAGGCACCATGCGCCGAACGGCAGGCCGAAGCCGTGTTTCTTCTTCGTCCGTATCTGCCTCGGCAGCACGTCGCGCAACGCCTGCTTGAAGAACCAGCGCAGCCGGGTGCCGTTCACCTTCCAGTCGGGCGGCAAGCCGAGCGAGAGGTCGGTGAGTTCACGGCTCAAGAACGGGTAGCCGACCGTGACGCCGGCAAGCCGCGTGGCGGCGCGGACCTTGGGTAGGTCGCTGTCCGCCAGCGTGAACTTCCAGTCGTAGGCGAGCATGCGATTGACCAGGGACGCGCCGCGGCTCGCGTTCCACACGCTGCGCTGGTGCGCGCCGGGGCGATCGGCGTCGATGGCGGCGCTCAATGGCGGCGCGAGCATCTCCGTGTGTCCAATGCGGCGCATCAGGTTGAACGTCTCCAGGCGCTCCGGCATCTGGATTCGCGCGTGCCTCACGTAACCACCGGCATGGCGAAGCCCCGGGACCTTGCGGAACAGGGCCCAGCGGGTCATCGGCGGTTCCAGCACGGCGTGCCGGACCCAATCGGGCAACGCGTGGTAGAGCTCGAACATCTTCTGCGTTGCGTAGCGCGAATTGCCGCCGTACAGCTCGTCGCCGCCGTCCCCTGCCAGCATGCGGGTGAAACCGTCTTCGCGCGCCCGCAACGCGCAGACGTACGCGGGCAGCACCGACGAGTTGCCGAACGGCTGATCGAACGAAGCGGCAACGCCGGGTATCGCGGACACCAGGTCGTCGGGTGTGACGTAATAGGCATGGTGGGCGAGGCCGAGCTCGCGGGCCGCGATGCGCGCGTACTCCATCTCGTCGTAGCCTGCCGACTCGAATCCGATCGAGTACGCGTGGGCGGGCTCGTTGCGCACCCGGGTCAGCATTCCCGCGATCGTCGAGCTGTCGGTGCCGCCGGACAGAAAGCACGCGGTGCGCGGATCGTCGGCTTCTTCCACCACGGACGTGCGGACCGCGTCGACGAACGCGCGCATGCGCTGCGAAAGGTGCCGGCGATCGTGCTCCTCGAAAGCGGGGGTCCAGTAGCATTGCGCGCGCGTCCCGGCGGTGTCCGCGACCACTACGTGCGCGGGTTCGAGCCGCCGCACGTCGCGGAAGACGGTTGCGGGCGACGGGATGACGTGGAAGTAGAGGTAATCGTAGAGCGCCTGCGCGTCGATCTCCCGCGACGCGCCCGGGACTTCCTCGCAAGAATCCGAGAACGCGAGCCCCCCCGGATGCGCGCGGTAGCACATCGCCTCCATCGAGAAGCGGTCGACGAAAAGCAGCGCGCGCTGTCGGGCGATGTCGACCACCGCCGCCGCGAAGCCGCCGCCGACCTCTGCGGCCGCGTGCTCGCCGTCGCGGCGATACAGCTCGATCCAGCGCGCAGCGTCGCGCCCGGCCCCCATACCCGCGATCCGCGGGCGTCCCGACGCAAGCGCGAGGATGTGGCTCTCCCGCGCGACGCTCGCATGCCTTGGGTCCCAGGCGAGATCCAGGCCCGGCAGCGTAAGGCGGTTGGTTCCGCGATCGAGCGTCGCGGCCGCGCTTGCGGGCTCGCCAAGCTCGGCGAACCGGATCGAGCCGCGGAAGCGAAACATGCCGAAGCCCGTAGATTCCGTCAGACGAGCACCTCGACCACTTCGGGATGGCTCAGGAAGCGCTGCGGACTCGCCGTCGCGCCATAGGCCCCCGATTGGTACACCACGATGAGGTCGCCGGGCTCGGCCACCGCGAGCTCGATCTGCTCGCCGAGAAGGTCGAGCGGCGTGCACAGCGGTCCCACGATGCTCGCCCGCTCGCGCGCTCCCCCCGCGACGCGATTGCCGACGCACACGGGATAGTTCTTGCGCAGCACCTGCCCGAAATTGCCGCTGGCGGCAAGGTGGTGGTGCAAGCCGCCGTCGGTCACCAGGAACACGTGACCGCGCGATACCTTGCGGTCGACGACCCGGCACACGTACACGCCCGCTTCGCCGACGAGATACCGGCCGAGCTCGATCACCAGGCGCACGCCCGGCAGGTCGTGGCGGCTTCGCTCGACGATGTCGGCAAGATTGTCGCCGATGGGGGCGACGTCGAGGCGAGCGTCCCCGGGAAAATAGGGAATCCCGAAGCCGCCGCCCAGGTTGAGCACGCGCACGGGCGCGGGCGCCGATTGCGCGAGGCGCACGGCGAGCTCGTACGACTTGCGCTGCGCATCGCAGATCGATTCCGCCTTGAGGTTCTGCGAGCCCGCGTACAGGTGGAAGCCTTCGAACGACAATCCGAGCCGCGCGACCCGCTCCAGCAGCGCCGGCACGAGCTCCGCATCGACGCCGAACTGCTTGGGACCGCCGCCCATCTTCATGCCCGACGTCTTGAGCTCGAAATCGGGATTGACGCGGATGGCGACGCGCGCCGGCAAGCCTAAGTCGTGCGACACCTGCGCGAGCAGCTCGGCTTCGCGCGCGGACTCGACGTTGACCAGGATGCCGCTCGCGGCGGCCTGCGCGAGCTCCGGTGCCGATTTGCCGGGTCCCGCGAAGCTTATCTCCGCTGGATCCGCGCCGGCGTTCAGCGCAACGCGCAGCTCGCGGCCCGACGCCACGTCGAGGCCGTCGACGATGCGCGCCAGATAGTCGACCAGCGCCGGCATCGGATTGGCCTTCAGCGCGTAGTGCAGGCGGATCGCGGGCGGCAGCACGGCGCGCAAGGCCTGCACGCGCTCGGCCAGGAGCTTTCGATCGTACGCGTAGAACGGCGTCTGCCCGACGCGCTGGGCGAGGATCGGAAGCGCAACGCCGCCGACGACGATACAGTCGTCGACGACTGCAAACTGGCTCATCGGTGCGTGGCGTGGTGGCGCGCTGTTCATCCGGCTTCGCTCGCGACGCGGTCCGCATACGCTGCCGCGAGGCTCTTGCGATCGATCTTGCCGTTGGGATTGCGCGGCAGCGGCCCCGCATGAACCTGCACGTCGGCGGGCACCATGTACGCCGGGAGTTGCTTGCGGCATGCGGCGATGAGGCGATCGGACTCGAGCGCGCCTCCGGCAGGCGGCGTCGCGATCACGACGATTGCCTGGCCGAGCGCAGGGTGCGCGGTCCCGAACGCGGCGACTTCGCCGACCAGCTTCGTCGCGTAGACCGCCTCTTCGATCTCGGTCGGGCTGATGCGGTAGCCCGACGTCTTGATCATTTCGTCGCGGCGCCCGATGAAGTAGAGGAAGCCCTCGGCGTCCATGCTGACGGTGTCGCCCGAGAATACGGCGATCTCGGGCACCACCATGCCGGCTTCGCGGCCGCCGACGCCGACCGGCAGCGGCTTGTAGCGCTCCGCCGTTTTCTCCGGGTCGTTCCAGTAACCCATGCCGACCAGCGCGCCGCGGTGCACGAGCTCGCCCGGCTCATCGGGTGCACACGGCGTTCCGTCCGCGCGCAGGACGAGTATCTCCGCGTTGGGAATCGCCTTGCCGATCGAATCGGGACGGCGGTCCACTTCCGCCGGCGGCAGGTACGTCGAGCGAAAGGCTTCCGTGAGACCGTACATGAGGAACGGCTTGGTGTTCGGTAGCTGCGCCCGCAACCTGGCCAGCGTCTCGCGCGGCATGCGACCGCCGGTGTTGGCGATGTAGCGCAGGTGCCCCGCTATGCCCTCGGGCCAGCGCTGCTGCGCGAGCTGGATCCACAGCGGAGGTACGGCCGTGAATCCGGTGACCTTCTCCTTGCCCAGCGCGTCGAGCACGTCGCGCGGCACGAGGTAGTTGAGGAGCACCACGCGCGCGCCCGCATGAAACGCCGTCGTGAGCTGGCTGAATCCCGCGTCGAACGACAGCGGCAGGGCGGACAGGATCGTGTCGGATGCGCGATTGCCGAGATACGAGGCAACGCTCTTGGCGCCGGCGACCATGTTGCGGTGGGACAGCATGACGCCCTTCGGCATGCCCGTGCTGCCCGAGGTGTACAGGATCGCGACGAGGTCGGTGTCGATGACGCGATGGATCCGCGCTTCGCGCGCGGACACGAGCTCGGCCCAGGTCAGCAGCGTCTTGCCGGCCGGTGGCGTTCCGGCCGCGCTTCCGGTGACGACGACGTGGCGCAGGTCCGGGCATTCGGCGAGCGTGGATGCGATGTAGTCCAGTCGATCCGGGCTGGTGACGACGGCGCGCACGTTGCAGTCGCGCAGGATGTGTCCGACCTGCTCGGGCTTGAGCAACGGATTGATCGGCACGAACGCCATCCCGGCGTGCGCGGCGCCGAACGCGACGGCGACGGTCTCGAAGCGCTTCTCGAGATAGAACGCCACGCGCTCGCCGCGCGCGATGCCGAGGTGCACGAGGCCCTTGGCGACGCGCTGCACCGTGGCAGCGAGGTCTGCGTAGGATTGCGTACGGTCGGCGAGCGTCAGCGCCGGCGCGGCGGCCGCGGCGTCAGCGGAATGGAGCAGGAGCTGGTCGAGTAGATACGTCATGCGGAAAATGCGTCGGAGGCGACACTGCGGAGCGTTCGCCCCACGGGCGATCGGCGCTCGAAAGTAAGATAAAATCAGCGAGATGGCAAGCACGATGCCAGTGCTCGATCGCGGTGCCTGGCTCGCGTTCAACGAAGACTTCGCAACGACGCGGCCCGCCGATGAATGTAATCGTCAAGTTCCGGGAAGCGGCGTCCGGCATCGGGTACTGGAATGCCGTCCTGCTCGCCTTGTCGCGGCTGGCCGATGCGCTGTGCGGCGGCCGCGTACGCATCGTGAAGTACAACATCACGGTGCAACCGGTGGTCGCGCCGCCGGGTGGCGCGGCTCGCGCGGGCAAGTTCGAGTTGAGCTGGGGCGAGGCGGGCTCGCCGCTGCTGGCGCAGGCGGATCGCCCGGCCGAGGTCATTCGCGCGCGATTCGCGCAGGGCGCGCGGTGCCTCGTCGCGGCGAACGACGGACGGCTCGCGGGATTTCTCTGGTTCGTCGTCGGTCCGTATGACGAGGACGAGGTGCGCGTCCGCTTCGTCCCGGATCCGCACGGACGCGCCGCGTGGGACTTCGATGTCATGGTCAAGCCCGAGTATCGCATGGGTCGTCTGTTCAGTTATCTTTGGGCAGGCGCGGGAGCCGAGCTTCGCGCGCGCGGTGTCGAGCACACGATCTCGCGCATTTCCGCGTTCAACGCGGAGTCGCTCGCCGCGCACCGGCGCCTCGGGGCGCGGATCGTGGGAAGCGCGTTCTTCCTGTGCGCCGGCTCGTGGCAGCTCATGCGCACATCGTTCGCGCCGCGCTGGCATTTCTCGTCGCGCCGCGAAGGGCGGCCGGTGGTCACGATCGCGACCGGGATCGATGGATGAGACGGAGGGCAGGTTGGAACCACAGGATGTCGTGCGCAGCGTGCTGCGCGATGTGTTGAGCCTCGGGCCGCGCGCCGATCGGCTGGACGCGCATTCGCCGCTGCTGGGCGCAGTGCCCGAGCTCGATTCGATGGCGGTCGCGAGCGTCATCGCGGCGATCGAGGATCGCTTGGGCATCACGATCGACGACGACGAGATCAGCGGCGCGACGTTCGCGACTTTCGGCTCACTCGTGGATTTCGTCGCGGCCAAGACCGCTTGACTCGTGTCGCGCACGCAGGTCAGCGGGCATTTTCTCGACGGCGCCGGCGGCCCGCTTGCGGTCGTGCTGTGGGAGCCGCCCGTCGGCGTTTCCGGCCGCTTCGCGGCGCTCTACGTGGCGCCATTCGGCGACGAGATGAACAAGTCGCGGCGTATGGCCGCGATGCAGGCACGGGCCTTCGCCGCGGCGGGCGGCACGGTCGCACTGCTGGACTTGCGCGGCACGGGCGACAGCGCCGGCGATCATGCGCAGGGCACGTGGCTGGGCTGGCACGGCGATGTCGCGGTCGCGTGGCAGTGGCTTGCGACCCGTGCCGGCATGCCCGGCGTGCTGTGGGGATTGCGCACGGGCGCGCTGCTCGCGGCCGACGTGGTCGCGAAGGGGCTGGTGTCGCCGGCGGCGCTGGTGCTGTGGCAGCCGGTAGCCGGCGGGCGGGGATTTTTCAACCAGTTCCTGCGCCTCGCCGGTCTGCGCCAGCGAATCGAAGGCGAAGCGACGCCGGCGGACTCGCAGGCCGCGCGCAAGGCGCTCGCGGCGGGAAACGCGATCGAGGTGGCGGGTTACGAGATCGATCCGAAGCTCGTCGCCGAGGCGGAGGCGGTCGAGCTCGCGAAGCTCGACGTTGCGCGCTGCCGCGTCGTACTGCGTGAAGTGGTCCCGGATGCCGCGCCTTCGCTTTCGCCGTTCGCGGCCGGTGTCGTGCAGCGGTGGCGAAAGGATGGCGTCGACGTCGATGCGCGCGCGGTGAGCGGTCCCTCGTTCTGGCTGTCCCAGGAGATCGCGGAGGCGCCGCAGCTCGTCGAGGCGACCACCTCCGCGGTCGTTTCGACCCTCGCGACGCCGGTCGGGGTCGCATCGTGAGCGTCGCAGCCGTCGACGGCTTCGTTGCTTTCGATTGCGGCGATGCCACCTGCCTCGGCGTGCTGTCGCGGTGCGTGCAGGCCGAGTCGCGCAACGCGGTCGGCGTCGTCGTCGTCGTCGGCGGCCCGCAGTACCGCGTCGGCAGTCACCGCCAGTTCACGCTGCTCGCGCGCGCCCTTGCCGGCGCGGGCGTCCCCACCCTGCGCTTCGACTATCGCGGGATGGGGGACAGCGACGGCGAGCCGCGCACCTTCGAAACGATCGACGACGACATTCGCGCCGCGATCGATGCGCTGCAAAGGGAAACCGGGGTCGCGCGCGCGGTCCTTTGGGGATTGTGCGACGGGGCGACCGCTGCGATGTTCTACGCTGCCTCGGATCCGCGCGTGGCGGGTATCGTGGCGCTCAACCCGTGGGCGCGCTCGACCCACGGCGAGGCCGTCGTCCGCCTCAGGCACTATTACCTGCAGCGGCTTTTCACCGGCGCCTTCTGGCGCAAGCTCGTAACGGGAAAGTTCGCTGCGCGGGCAGCGGCGGGGGGGCTTGCCGCCAACGTGCGCAACGCCGTGGGCGCCCGCGACGAGGGACCGAGCGGTTTCCTGCCGCGGATGGAAGCCGCGTGGCGCGGCTTTCGGCGTCCCATGCTCGTGTTCCTGAGCGGCAACGACTTCACGGCGCGTGAGTTCGAGGACTGGGTCGCCGGCGGGCGCCGGCGGCGCGCGCTGCTCGCCGATCCGCTCACCGAGGTCGCGCGGTTCGCCGACGCCGACCATACGTTCTCCGATCGCGCCTCGCGCGACGCCGTCGCGGCCAAGACGATCGAATGGATCCGGCGGTACTTCGATCTTCGCTGAGCGGGTGGCGCAGGTACTTCGTTGCCGCCGGCCTTGCGCTTGCAACACTGCAGGCGACGGCAGTCGAGCTGCGCGCGGGACCGTCGTCCTATCGGGACGCGGTAGGCAGGCTACGGCCCGGTGACACGCTCGCGCTCGAGCCGGGCATCTACCGCCTCGGTCTCGATCTGCATGGACTCGCGGGAAAGGAAGGGGCGCCGATCACGATCGCGGGGGGGCGCGGCAAGGCACGCAGCGTGTTCGTGGCGCAGCGGGGGCGCAACACGATCAGCATCAAGGACGCAGCCTACGTCCGCGTCCTGAATCTCGACCTCGTCGGCGGCAACGTCGCCGTGGACGCCGTAAAGGCCGAGGGCACGTCGAAGTTCGCTCACCACATCACGATCGAGGGCTTGCGCATCACCGGGTATCGCGCGAGCCAGCAGAACGTCGGGATCTCGACCAAGTGCCCGGCCTGGAACTGGATCATTCGCGCAAACCGCATCTCACGCGTCGGCACCGGCCTGTATCTCGGCGACTCCGACGGCTCGGCGCCTTTTGTCCGCGGCATTGTGGAGGACAATGTAGTTTCGGACACGAGCGGTTATGCGCTACAAATCAAGCAGCAGAACTCGTGGCCCGCGGAACTGGCGGTGGCGGATGGCCCGGGTGTAACGATCATCCGCTACAACACGTTCGCCAAGGATGCGACCAGCAGCACGGGGGAGCTCGCACGGCCGAACGTGCTGCTCGGACATTGGCCGCTCGAAGGGCGGGGTTCCGACGACCGCTACCTCGTCTATGGGAACCTGTTCCTGGACAACCCTACGGAAGCCCTGTTTCAGGCGGAAGGCAACGTCACCCTGTACAACAACGTCTTCGTCAACCGGTTCGGACCGGGGGTGGCCCTGCGCGAGCACCGGGACGTGCCTCGGAGCGTCGACGTTTTTCACAATACGATCGTCGCGAGGGACCTTGGGGTTGTGCTTCGCCATGCCGATCCGGCCTTCCGGCAGGTGGTCGCGGACAATGCGGTCTTCGCGGCGGGAGTGCTGCCGCAGCGGCTCACCCAGGATAATGCGGTGCACAAGTACGAGGAAGCCGCGGCGTACCTGCGCAATCCCGAGCAGATGGATCTCGCCCCCGAGGCACCGCTACACCCCGCGGACGGAAGCCGAACCACGCTCGCGCGCGGGTTGCCCGACGCGAGCCTGGACTTCGATCGCAAGCCGCGAACGACCGGTACGAGCGGGGCGTACGACGCCGGTGTCGGGGCTCGCCCGGATCGATTCAGGCTTGGTGAGGTCCCGGGTCGCTAGGCTACTAGAAACTAGCCCAACTTGCGCAGAATGGTGGGGTGGACGACGCGGAATCAACGACTTACGCAAAAAGTCGGCACTACACTTCGGGTCACGCTGCGGGGCGCTCGTCCTGGTCGGCGGCGATCTCCGGGAGGCG
>JADLEZ010000100.1 GCA_020845855.1 Burkholderiales bacterium | reverse complement strand
CTGGTTACCCTCTCTACGCAGCACGACCACGGCGACCCGCGCCGCCATCACGGCGGTCACGATCGCCGAAACGCCCGGTCACGATCCCGTGACGAGCGGTCACGATCACCCGAAATGCGTGGTCACCATCCTCCGAAATGCGCAGTCACGTAGCCGAAATCACCGGTCACGATGGACCGAAATACGCAGTTATCGCATCAAGGTGCCGGGGAGAGCGTTAAACCGGGGGGCTACGCTGCGGAAACTCCACGTTAGCAGGCAGCCCGCCGGGGTTTCTACATGCAGGGACGATGTGGCGTGGACGAAGATGCGAGTTGCGAATCCTGAGCAATCCGCGGCCACGTAGTTGGCCGAACGGTGCTGGCGGCCGCGACCTCCAACTGTCGCGTCGCCGTTCCCGAGTACCGACGGCCGTACAAGCCGCACGTACGATCGACCAAGTGCCCGAGGGCCATGGCGATCTTGGAACGCTTCCACCCTTCTGCCTTCAAGTCCGCGCCCAGCTGATGGCGCATCGAGTACGCGCTGATCCCGTAGTCGTCATCCGGAAAGGCCTTTTCCGCGAAGTGCGAGACCGCCCACCCCAGCCCTTTGGCCGATGGCACCCGGATGGTCATGGTGCCTCCGGCGGCAGCCACCGCATCGCGAATGACCTGCGTGTCGATGCCCTGCACAGGGAGCCTGATCTGGCGCCACTCCTGCCCCTGCAGATCGGGCTTGTACTTAGCGCCCGTAATCAGAAATGACAGCCGGTCGTCTTCGGCGGCCGTCACCTCGACGCCCATCTCCAGCTCCCGGGGCCGGCAGCCCACGGTCGAAGCTGCCGCAATACCGAGAACGTACTTGCTACCCGCGTCGATCGCAGCCATGACCACCTGGTCGCGCCAACCCGCAGGAAGGCGAGCCAAGCCGGCCCGCTTGCTGTTCGGATGCGCGGACGTCCCCGGCGCCAACCGAGTGAACTCGCCGATGAATCCGTCCTTGTCGCGGTTGAGCCGATCCGGGTCGGGCGGATAGGCCTGCAAATCCCGGTAGAGGCCCGGCAACCGATCCAAGACCGCGCGCACCGCTTCCGCGTCCGCCGGGTAATCCGGACGGCCCAGTGCCCGGGTTGTCGCGACGATGTCAACGGCAACGCCGTAGGTCCAAGCGGCTCGCATCGCATAGAAGGTGCTTCGGGATCCGAGGTAATTCGCCGGTGACTTTCCCGTATCGCGCATGTGACGATAACTTGCCAAGTACCGCCGACGGGTTTTGAGCGACGGGCGCGGACCCCGCTCGCGAAACGCCTTAGCTGCTTTGTTCCTTACGCGAGCGATCGCTTCTTTGGTAGTCCGACGTTGAGGCTTACTCTTCGCATCCGAGGATTCATTATTCATGGACGATGCTCCTTCCAGCCCACTGGGCTGCGATCGTCCCCCATTGACCCAACCTAGACCGAAGTTCCCCGCGCTTCCGCTCTTGATATAGCGCCAAGTCCTTGTTGGACAAGGATATTGGTCGTGAAATAGGCTCTGAAATGTAGGCATGGATATATTGGCTTTCATAATATGAAATATGGGCTATGATGTGGGCATGCACATCCACATCGTCCCCAACCGTGGCGCCGCCCCCACCGTGCTCCTGCGTGAGTCCTACCGGGAAGGGGCCAAGGTCCGCAAGCGCACGCTGGCCAACCTGTCGAGCTTGTCGGCGACGCAGGTCGAAGGCGTACGTGCCGCCTTGCGCGGCGATGCGTGGCAACCGGTCGCGCAGTCGTTCGAAATCATCGCCTCGCTGCCGCACGGCCATGTGCATGCGATCGAGCTCGCGATGCAGCGCCTGGACCTTGCCGCGCTGCTGGGCAGCAAGCCATCGCGCGAGCGCGATCTGGTGCTCGCCATGATCGCGGCGCGCATCGTGACCCCGCATACCAAGCTGGCCACCACCCGTTGGTGGCACACCACGACGCTGGCCCAGGACTTCGGGGTAGGCACGGCGAGCGAAGATGATGCGTACGCGGCCATGGACTGGCTGCTGGCACGCCAAGACGCGATCCAGAAGAAGCTCGCCACTCGGCACCTGCGGGAGGGCGGCTTGGTCCTCTACGACCTGTCGTCGAGCTACTTCGAGGGCACCACCTGTCCGCTGGCCAAGCTCGGCTACAGTCGTGACGGCCGCAAGGGCATGTTGCAGGTCAACTACGGATTACTGACCGATGTGCGAGGGTGTCCCGTCGCCGTCGCGGTGCACGAGGGCAACGTGGCGGATAGCGCCACCTTCCTGCCCGAGGTCACGCGGGTGCGCGAGCAGTTCGGCATCGAGCAGCTGGTCATGGTGGGCGATCGCGGCATGATCGGTCACGCCACCATCGGTACCCTGCGCGACATGGCGGGCATCGGCTGGATCACCGCCCTGAAAAATGCGTCGATCCGTACTCTGGTCGAACAAGGGCAGTTGCAACTCGATCTCTTCGATGAGCGCAACCTCATGGCGTTCACTGCCCCCGACTATCCGGGGGAGCGGCTGGTGGCCTGTCGCAACCCACAGCTGGCCAAGCTGCGGGCAATCAAGCGCGAGGAACTGCTGCTGGCCACCGAGAAGAGCCTGCAGGCGATCAAGGATCGGGTCGCTGCCGGGCGGCTGGGCAAGGCCGCGGCGATCGGGCTTGCTGCCGGCAAGGTGGTCAACCGCTACAAGGTCGCCAAGCACTTCGAGCTCATCATCGGCGAGCACAGCTTCGTCTTTGAGCGCAAGCACGATGCCATCGCCGCGGAGGCGGCCCTCGATGGCATCTACATCATTCGTACCTCGCTCGAGGCGCAGCGCATGGAGGCTGCCGACTGCGTGCGCAACTACAAAGCACTGGCCAACGTCGAGCGGGCGTTCCGTTCCCTCAAGACGGTGGACCTCAAGATCCGGCCGATCCACCATCGCACCGCCGACCGGGTGCGTGCGCACATCCTGCTGTGCATGCTCGCCTACTACGTCGAATGGCACCTGCGCGAAGCGTGGCGCGAGTTGCTGTTCGCCGATACCGAGCAAGCCGCCAAGGCCACGCGCGATCCGGTGGCACCTGCGCGACGGTCACCGGCCGCGCTCGACAAGGTGGCTCGTCGCACGCTCGATGACGGTTCACCCGCACACAGCTTCGCGACCTTGATGGCGGAGCTGTCCACCATCGTGCGCAACACCTGTCGCACGCCCAACGCCGAACCCGAGGCACCCACCTTCGACATCACCACCACGCCCAACAGCAAGCAACGCCGCGCACTCGAACTGATCCAGCAGATCCGGCTGTAGACAGCAGGCGGAACCCGCAATCCACGGCAAGTCCATGTCACATAAGAACAAACTCGCTCAGCGGCGGGAGGAACTTCGGGCTAGATGTTTGTTGATGGTGGCAAGGCCGAGTCCCAGTTGCCCAGTGTTGCGCTTGCGCACATTCGGGTATTGCGTCGCCAAATACACTTTGTACTCGGCCATGATCTCGGCAGTGACCTGCTGCGGCGACTCGATGCCTTTCTGAAGACACCAATCACGCAACGCGCGTACAGCGCTGGGAAAGTCGAGCTTGGTCTTCACCGCCCAGCTCGGGGCGTTCTCCCCTTCCCAATGCACAATCGCCTCGTTCCAGCCTGCCAGGCGAATCGGCGGCGGCGTTTCGCTTGGCGCAGGTGTCACTGCTTCCGACTTGAGTGCCTGCATAGCGGCCAGGAATGCCTGCGAAAAGGCCTGCGCAATGATCGCAGGGACATCCTGCGATCCGGCGCCTGACAGGGTGGCGGGGACCAGCGGCGCGGCAGTTGCCGAAACCGTTGTTCGCTGGTGCTCGAGCACGAGTGTCTGGTCAACCAGCGCAGCGACGTCGTTGGCGACGGGCTCGGCAAGCGCCGATGCGTCGCCATCCCGCAGGCGGGCGACGCATCGCTGCACGAATTGCTTGACCTCGCGAATCATCGAATCAATCCCAACGTCGCCGCTTGCGCTCTGCGCGTCTGTGTTGACGCGAAGCACCTGATGCAAATGCATTAGGCGTACTGTGATGTTGTAGGAAAGCCTAGCAGCTTCTCGACGATTGCAGGTCCGAAGTGACACGCAAAAGGACGGCTTTTTACCCCCGTTTTGACGTGCAAAGCCGACGCGGTAGTAATAGACACCGTGTCGACTAAGACGGAGATGCGAAGCGAGCTTCGTCATCAAGAGTTTTTCCGCAGTGGCGCGATGGAGTGCGATGTACGACGATGGATTTCGATGATGTACGACCATCGCTGTCCATCGGCTTCCATGCATGTCGATCGAGATGACGAACAAGCACTCGGCGGTACCGACGTCGACGACTTGCGACAACCAACGAAGCAATCGTTCGCATGTTGTAGGGCCCGCGCAGATGTCGACGCCTCGCGCCGATGGCTGCGATCGTGTGTGCAGATGGTGGAGGCGGGCCGCGTTGGATGATCCGCGAGCGCGACGGCGCAGTCGTCGTCGGGTGTTGCCTGCCTGCGCGCGACGCGCACGTCGTCGGTTCGGCGATGACGAGCGCGCGGTGTGTCGTGACGTGCGGTGGCGGTGGGCGCCCGCCAAGCGGGGCGGTGTTCGGAAGCGATTCGAGCCAGCATCGGGGACCTCCTTCGTGTGGACGAAGTGGTGCCCCGCAGGGGTACCCCTGGCTTTCGAACCTTGCTTTTTTCGCCTTGCGAATGAAGGCGTTAAGGGCTTATGGCGGAGAGGGCGGGATTCGAACCCGCGGTGGGCTATTAACCCACGCACGCTTTCCAGGCGTGTGACTTAAACCGCTCATCCACCTCTCCGGTGGCCCTGCTTGGCCCGGTACGTCCTGCCGTTCGCCGCGGCGTGCGCAAGCTAACCAACACCCTCGCAGGGACGCGCATTTTACCCGAACCCCAGCGCGTCGGCCGGGGCGTGCAGGGTCGTCGACGCGCAGTCGGACGCGCGCGATCGGTCAACTTGACCGGGGAGCTTACGGGCGGATCGGCGCCATCGCCGGCATCGCGGCTGTCGCGCTGCGGCCGTACGGCGGCGGCACCCTATTGCTGGAACTTGCGCAGCATCGCCGCGTGCCGCTCGAGCCACCAGCCGTACTGCGCAGGCCACAGCGCCCAGCCGGACTCACCCTCCAGTTCGACTGCGGCACGTCCGACCCAGTGCGGATCGAGGAGCGCGGCGCGGCCGATCGCCACCAGATCGGCGTCGCCGCGAACGAGCGCTCCTTCGGCCTGTTGCGCGGTCAGGATGAAGCCGACCGCCTGCGTGGCGATCTGCGCCTGCGTGCGCACGCGCGCGGCATTGGGAAGCAGGTACCCCGGGCGAAAATCGAGGCGCGAGGACGCGAATCCTCCGGCCGAGCAATCGACGACGTCGACACCGGCCGTCTTCAGTTCGCGCGCGAGGGCGACGCTGTCGTCGAGCGTCCACCCACCCTGGACGCCGTCGATTGTCGAGGCACGGAAGAAGAGCGGCTTGTCGGCGGGCCATGCCGCGCGTACCGCGCGTGCGACGGCGAGCGGCAGCCGCATGCGGTTTGCGAGGCTGCCGCCGTAGTCGTCGGTTCGCGTGTTGGCGATCGGCGAGAGGAACGAGTGCAGGAGGTAGCCGTGCGCACCGTGGATCTCGACCACGTCGACACCCGCCGCCCGCGCACGATGCGTCGCGGCGACGAAGGCGCCCACGAGGTCCTCGATCTGCGTGCGGTCGAGCGCGTGCGGCACGAGCCACCCCTCGCCGTGCGGCGTCGCGGTCGGTCCGACGATGGGCCAGGCAAGATCGCCGCGCGCCGTGTCGGCAGCGTCGAGCGGGCCGCTGCCGTTCCACGGTCGCTGCATGCTCGCCTTGCGCCCGGCGTGCGCGAGCTGCACGCCGAGCTTCGCGCCGCGCGCGTGGACGTACTCCGCGATCCGCGCGATCGGCGCGATCTGCGCGTCGGACCACAAACCCACGTCGCCGTGACTGATGCGCCCTTCCGCCGCGACCGCCGTCGCTTCGGTGAAGACGAGGCCGAAGCCTCCCGCCGCGAACTG
>JADLEZ010000099.1 GCA_020845855.1 Burkholderiales bacterium | reverse complement strand
GGAGAGCGTCTTCTGCGCGTTGACCACGACCTTGCCCGCGCCGGCGACGTTGACCGTCGCGTTCTGGCTCACGAGCTTGGCCCCGCGATACTCGCCGGCTCCGGAAATGGTCACCGTCTGGTCGGCGACGGCGCCGCTCACGTCCGCACGCAGCGCGCCGGCGCCGGTAACGTTCAACTCGTGCGCCGCGAGGTCGTCCAAGCGGATCAAGGTGCCGCCCGCGCCTGCGACGTGCAACGTGTTCACCTTCATGCCCGATGCGATGAGCTTGACCGTGCCGGCCGCGGCAATGGATTCGAGGTCCTTGTAGGTGACGACGATGTGCGAGGGAGGACCGCCCTCGCCGCGCAGCAGGAAGTCCCACCAGCGCGACGAGTCGCCCGACTCGATGTACAGCGTGTCGCCGCGCACTTCGGCGTGCACGAATCCCCCCTTGGGTGAGACGGCCGGCAGGGCAACGCTTTGCTCCGCACCCTGCACGAGCAGGACCTCCGCCGTGCCGGAGACATCCAGCCGCCGGAACGGCGGCAGCGTCTGCGGCGGCGCCATCTGCGTGCGTGCATGGCGCGCCTCGGCGCGGGACGGGCGGTCGCCGAAGTCCGCCCTCGACACTACGAGCCACGTCAAGAGCGCCGCCAGGACGATGCAGCCCACGATGACGATCGGCAAGGTGAAGCGATTCATGGCAGTCGACTCTTCAGCGCGGGAACGCTCCCGCAATCGGTTGGATGCCGCAACCGCCGCCGGCGGATTCACAGGCCGGTACGGCCCGTTCCACGAGGCATCGGCCGACACGATTCGTTACAGCTTCGGCCGGCGACGGCTTGACGCACGTCAAGCGTCCGGGGGAACGCCGGCCGTGCCCGCCGCCCTAATTGCATAAGATGATCGACGACAACGGTGGAGATGAAAAATGACACAAACGAATGCCCAAGGCGCGACACCCGCGCGCTACGGACCGGTGGCGCAACTGCTGCACTGGTCGATGTTCGCGCTGATCGCGCTGCAGTGGCTCGGCGGGAAGGTCATGGGCAAGCTGCCGAAGTCGGGCAGCCTGCGCGGCATCGCCTTCGACACGCACGAGACGCTCGGCTTGCTGCTGCTGCTGCTGGTCTTCGTCCGGATCTCGTGGCGGATGGCGCATCCGGCGCCGCGGATCGACGGCCCGCGGTGGCAGCAGGCGGCCGCCCGCGTCGCGCACTTGGCGCTCTATCTCCTGCTGATCGCGCTTCCCGTGGCGGGGTACCTCTCGCTGTCCGCGAGCGGCTACGACACCGCCTTCTTCGGCTGGCAGATCCCGGCCGCGCTCGAGAAGGACGCCGCGTTGCAGCAACGGCTGAGCGGGGTGCATCAGGTGCTGGCCTTTGCGCTGCTGGCGGTCGTCGTGCTGCATGTCGCCGCCGCGCTGTGGCATCACGTGGTGGCGCGCGACGCGACGCTGCGCAGGATGCTGCCGGTGCGCCGTACCGGCGCCGCTACGGTCCCGGCAGAAACTTGATGTCGCCGTACCAGGCCTCGACCGACGCCTTGGTGTTGTCGGTGTCGGTCAGGATTCCGACGTCCTGAAGCAGGCCCGGGTTCTCGCCGAAGGCCTTGCGGAAGTCCTCGACCACGTTGCGCGTGATCGTCACCCACTTGCCCACGTCGGCGGGGCCGCTGGCCGCGACGATCATCTGCACGCGCTTGGTGTGCGGATTGGGGATCACCGTCCCGACCGGGTAGGTGTTCGCCCACACGTACACGAGTTGCGCATACGGCAACTCGCGCCCGGTCGCGGTCTTGGCGAGTGCAGATTTGGTCTTCTCGCCAAAGGTGAGCTTGCCGTTGTCGCCGTCGAAGCCCAGGGTGATGCGCACCGGCGAGTCTTCCTTCGACGCCACCGCATTGTCCGCGCCCTCGATGAGCTTCGCGATCTTCCACCGGAACTGGATGTTCGGCGTCGCCTTCACGTCGAGCTTGAGGGGGAAGATGAGGCCGCTCGCCGCGTTATCCGCCTTGGCGTTCAGCACCACGCCGCCCTGGTCCTCGACGAACCGGTACTCGGTGGGATTCTTGAGTGACCCGAAGGTCAGCGGCTCCCAGCCCTTGGGCAGGACGGCGCCGGGCTTGGCCGACGAAAAGGGCACGACCTGCGCGAGCGCGGCGCCGGCGTGCAGGGCGGCGCCGGCGACGAGCGCGCAGGCGATGCGGGGCAGCAATGGCTTACGGTGCAAGGACTTCTCCTCCAAGGTTCCCCGGCCGCAACGGCGGTATAGTAATACGTCTCGTTCCTTCGTGAAGCATTCATGAGCCTCGACCGCGTGCCCGCCGGCAAGGACGTCCCCAACGACTGCAACGTCGTCGTCGAAATCCCGATGCGCTCCGACCCGATCAAGTACGAGGTCGACAAGGAGACCGGCGCGGTCTTCGTCGACCGCTTCATGTCCACCGCGATGCACTACCCGTGCAACTACGGCTACATCCCGCAGACGCTGTCCCTGGACGGGGATCCCTGCGACGTGCTGGTGCTGACACCGGTGGCGCTCGTCACCGGGGTGGTCGTGCGCTGCCGGCCGATCGGCATGCTGAAGCTCGATGACGAGGCGGGCGGCGACGCCAAGATCCTCGCGGTGCCGATCGACAAGCTGTCGTCGATATACCGCAACGTGAAGTCGCCGCGCGACCTGCCGGAGATCGAGATCCGGCAGATCCAGCATTTCTTCGAGCACTACAAGGACCTCGAGCCGGGCAAGTGGGTGCGCGTCGGGAGCTGGGTGGAGGCCGAGGACGCGCGGCGGGAGATCGTCGAGAGCGTGGCGCGCTACCGCGAAGCGAAGGCATGACCCGTGGCGCGTCCGGGGTGACGCGAGCCGATCCCCCGGATTCGCGCGCGGTCGATGCGCCCCCTCCGGCGGCAGCGAGCGCAGCCTTCTTCCCCGGACTGTTCGTCCTCCTCTGGAGCACCGGGTTCATCGCGGCGAAGTACGGCCTGCCGTACGCGCCGCCGTACGGGTTCCTGTTCTGGCGCTTCGTGCTGGTCGCGGTACTGATGAGCGCGGTCGCGCTCGCCACCCGCGCGCCGTTTCCCGCCCGTCTCGCCGAGTACCGCGACCTCGCGTTGGTCGCGATCTGCGTCCACGCGCTGTATCTCGGCGGCGTGTTCGTGTCCCTCGACCGTGGCATGGCCGCGGGCACGGCAGCGATGCTCGTCGGCCTGCAGCCGATCCTCACCGTAGTGATCGCATGGCGATGGATGCAAGAGCACGTCAGCGCCAAACAGTGGGCGGGCCTCGCGCTGGGGCTTGCCGGAGTCTACTTCGTGGTGCGCCACAAGGTCGACTTCGGCGGCGAGGTGTGGTCGCTCGTGCCGTGCGCGATCGCGCTCGTCGCCATCAGCGTGGGCACGCTCTACCAGAAGCGGCATTGCGCGCACGTCGACCTGCGCAGCGGCGCGGTGGTGCAATTCTGGGTGTGCGCGATCCTGTACGCGCCGCTCGCAGCCTTCCTCGACACTCGCGACGTGCAGTGGGTCGGCAGCTTCCTGTTCGCGCTCGCGTGGTCGGTGCTGGTGCTGTCGGTGGGCGCCATCAGCCTCCTGTACTGGCTCCTGCGCCACGGCGCGGCGGCCAACGTGGCGCGCCTTTTCTACCTCGTGCCGGCGGTCACCGCGGTCATGGCCTGGCTCATGTTCGGCGAGAAGCTCGATGCGTGGGCGCTGACCGGCATGGCGCTCATTGCCTTGGGAGTCATCCTGTCGCGCCGTCGTTGACGATCCGCGTGCCGGCCACCCGGTCGTGCAGGAACTGCCGCTCGCGGTCGACGAACGCCCACAGAAAGTTGAACGCGACGAGCCACGCCGCATGCGCGCCGTAGCCGTAAAGCGAAAGCACCGCGTACGCGCCCAGCGCGAGCCCCGGCCCGATCCAGCACGCGAGATAGCGAGCCAGGGCGCTGCGCGGCGTGACGGCGCCGCCGTCCCTGCGCGCGAGGGCCAAGCGCCACGTCTTCATGGCGAGCGTGCGCCGCCCGTTCGACCAGCACCACACGAAGTACGCGGCAAGCACGGCGAACATGAGCCAGAACAGCGCGACGCGCTCCGGCAGCGCCGGCACCACGAGCTCGGCGGCCTTGCCCGCGCGACTCGGCGTGACCAAGGGCAGCAGCGCGAAGTTCGCCGCGAACACGACAGCGACGAGAAGGAGCGATTCGTAGATGAGCGCCGCGAGGCGGCGTGCCAGTGTCGCGAGGTTCAACGATTGAGCGCCGCCGGGCCGCCCCAAGGCGCTCGCCCCCTCAGGGGGAGGCGGCGCGTAGCGCCGCTTCGGGGGGGACATTTCCTAGCGGCTGCGCGCGGCGTCGCCGCCCTGCTTCGGCGGCGGCGACATCGAAGGTGCCGCCTGCCGCGCCGATCCGCCTCGCCGCTGGTTCGCAAGCTCGCGCTTCTGGTCGGGCGGCAGGCTCTGGTACTCCTCCCAACGCTGGCGCACTTCGCTCTGCTTGTCCGGCGGGAGCTTGTTCATGGACTTGTACTGCTCGCGCGCGGTGGCGCGCTGCTGCGGCGTGAGCTCCGCCCATCCCTTCATCTGGCCCTGGATGCGTTGCTGCTCGTCGGCGCCCATCTGGGGGTAGCGCTGCGCGATGCCGCGCCACTTTGACTTGCGCTGGGCGTCGAGCCGGTCCCAGTCCGATTGCAGCGGCGCGAGGATTCGCCGCTCCTGGGGGGTGAGTTGCGACCAGGAGGGCGACCCGAGCGTGATCTGGCCGAGGGCCGCGGAGGGAAAAAGGGCGAGTGCGAGCGTCAGCGCGAGGAGCGGCAGGACCCCGATCACCGCGTGCCGCTCGTAAGCCACGTTTGGAAGCCGCGATCGACGTAGGCGTCGATCGGCAGGTCCGAGCTCAGGATTTCGGCGTCGATCTCCGCGATCTCGCGGGCCTGTTGGTAGAGGCTCCATTGCTGATAGCCGAACGCGGCGGCGGCGATCAGGAGCACGCCGAACCCGTACCATACCGCGCGCCGGGACCCGCCGCCCACCGTACGCCCCCCGACGCCGGCCAGGGCCGGGATCCGCTCGGGCTCGGTGGCCGCCTCGCCCAGCCTTGCCAACGCCTTCGCCCGCGCCTGCTGTAGCTTGTAGACCGTGCCCGCGCGCAGGCCAGCCGCCCCGGAATCGAGGTAAGCTGTTATTTTCCTGGCGAATTCGTCTTGATTGCTGATCATGGCTTGAGTCCCTTGGCTTCGAGCATCGCGGCCAGGGCCTGGACGGCGCGGGAGCAATGAGTCTTGACGCTGCCTTCGGAACACCCCATCGCGGCAGCGGCTTCCGCCACGTCCAGTTCCTCCCAGTAACGCAACAGAAAGGCTTCGCGTTGACGCGCCGGAAGCCTCGCCATCGCCTGTTCGATCAGCCGCAGAACCTGCGCTTGCTCGAGTTGCCGCGCGGGATCCTCGACCGCGTTGGAGTCCGATTTTGCCTGCAAAGTCTCGAGTGGATCAAATTCCTCGTCTTTGTCGTCACCTTTGCCCAGCGCCGAGAGCAGGGTGGTCCACGTGTTTCGTACTTTCTGGCGCCGGAAATGGTCGTGGATCGTGTTCTGCAAGATGCGCGCGAACAGCAGCGGCAGCTCCTCGACGGGCTTGTCGGCGTATCTTTCGGTGAGTTTGAGCATGGCGTCCTGCACGATGTCGAGCGCCGCGTCCTCGTCCCGGGTGGCGAACATCGCGTGCTTGAACGCGCGGCGCTCGGTTTCGGCGAGGAACTTCGAGATTTCTTGCGGGGTGGCCAGGGGAGGTCCAGGGCGGCGGTTCGGGGGATTATAGGGTGGCCAACTTGCACCAGCGGTCTGCGAGCTATGCTGCATAGCCGCAACGCGGGCCTCCCTGCCTACCCGCGGACCTTGCCGCCTGCCTTGACCGTCCGTGCAGTAACGGGCTAACCTACAAGTCCGGCGCCGCTGGCGCCGGATTTGCTGTACTGCAAAAACGGCCGTTCGCGTCCCCTCCGGCGGAGCCACAAGCCCCGCGGAGCTTCCCGTGGGATGCGGGCGGGGTTTTCCGAATCAGGCGGCTTTTCTACCCGAGCCTTACGTGTGCGCCTTACCAACGCGGCGCGCCAAGAGCGGATTGCAGTGACCGGACGACGCGCGTGCCGAGCCCGAAGGGCCGCCCCGAGGGCGAAACCACGCCGACGCGCGCAGCGCGGAGGCGAGCTTCGCAAGCGTCCGGACCGTTCAACCTAAAGCGTCAAGGGGCTTCATCATGCGTCTTACGGGTGCCGAAATCGTCATCCGCTGCCTCCAGGAAGAAGGCGTCGAGTACGTCTTCGGCTATCCCGGCGGCGCGGTGCTGAACATCTACGACGAGCTCTTCAAGCAGGACAAGGTCAAGCACGTCCTCGTGCGCCACGAGCAGGGCGCGGTGCATGCCGCGGACGGCTACTCGCGCTCGTCGACCAAGGTAGGGGTCGCGCTGGTGACCTCCGGCCCGGGTGTGACCAACGCGGTCACCGGCATCGCCACCGCGTACATGGACTCGGTGCCGATGGTCGTGATCACCGGACAGGTGCCCACGCACGCGATTGGCCAGGACGCGTTCCAGGAGTGCGACACCGTCGGCATCACCCGCCCGTGCGTGAAGCACAACTTCCTCGTGAAAGACGTGGGCGAGCTCGCGCACACCATCAAGAAGGCTTTCTATCTCGCCGCCACCGGACGTCCGGGCCCGGTGCTGGTCGACATTCCGAAGGACGTGACGCAGGCCTCCGCCGAGTTCACCTACCCGAAGAGCATGTCGCTGCGCTCGTACAACCCGGTCACCAAGGGGCACGCCGGCCAGATCAAGAAGGCGGTGCAGCTCCTGCTCGACGCCAAGCGGCCGATGGTGTACGCCGGCGGCGGCGTGGTCTTGAACGACGCGGCGCCGCAGCTCACGCGTTTCGTGCGCCTCCTGGGCTTCCCCTGTACCAACACGCTGATGGGCTTGGGCGGCTTTCCCGGCACCGACCCGCAGTTCACCGGCATGCTGGGCATGCACGGCACCTACGAGTCGAACATGGCGATGCAGCACTGCGACGTGCTGCTCGCGGTGGGCGCGCGCTTCGACGACCGCGTGATCGGCAATCCCAAGCACTTCTTCCGCGACGACCGCAAGATCATCCACATCGACATCGACCCGTCGTCGATTTCCAAGCGGGTGAAGGTCGACGTGCCGATCGTGGGCTACGTCGCCGACGTGCTGGACGAGATGGTGAAGATCATCGAGTCGAGCCCCACAAGGCCGGACCCGGCTGCGCTGAAGGCATGGTGGGCGGACATCAAGGACTGGCAGCGCAAGGACTGCCTCAAGTACGACGCGAAGAGCGAGCTCATCAAGCCGCAATACGTCGTGCAGAAGCTCTACGAGATCACCAAGGGCGACGCGTTCGTCACCTCCGACGTGGGGCAGCACCAGATGTGGGCCGCGCAGTACTACAAGTTCGACAAGCCCCGGCGCTGGATCAATTCCGGCGGACTCGGCACGATGGGCTTCGGCCTGCCGGCGGCGATGGGCGTGCAACTCGTCAACCCGGGCGCGACCGTGGCCTGCATCACGGGCGAGGCGTCGATCCAGATGTGCATCCAGGAGCTGTCCACCTGCAAGCAGTACCACCTGCCGATCAAGATCGTGAACTTGAACAACCGCTACATGGGCATGGTGCGCCAGTGGCAGGAGTTCTTCTACGGCAACCGCTACGCCGAGTCGTACATGGACGCGCTGCCGGACTTCGTGAAGCTCGCGGAAGCCTATGGGCACACCGGCCTCAAGGTCGAGAAGCCCGGCGACGTCGAGGGCGCGCTCAAGGAGGCGTTCAAGCAGAAGGAGCGCTGCATCTTCCTCGACTTCATCACCGACCAGAAGGAGAACGTGTTCCCGATGGTGCCCGGCGGGAAGGGGCTGACCGAGATGATCCTCGCCGAGGAGCTGTGATGCGGCATATCTTGTCCATTTTGGTGGAGAACGAGGCCGGTGCGTTGTCCCGCATCTCGGGATTGTTCTCCGCCCGCGGGTACAACATCGAGTCGCTGACGGTGGCGCCCACCGAGGACCCGACCATGTCGCGCATGACCATCGTCACCACTGGCTCCGACGATGTGGTCGAGCAGATCACCAAGCAGTTGAACAAGCTGGTGGAGGTCGTGAAGGTGGTCGACCTGACCGACGGCAACCACATCGAGCGCGAGCTGATGCTCGTGAAGGTGCGCGCCTCGGGCAAGGACCGGGAGGAGATGAAGCGCCTCGCGGACATCTTCCGCGGGCGCGTGCTCGACGTGACCGACAAGAGCTACACCATCGAGCTCACGGGAACGGGCGAGAAGCTCGACGCGTTCCTGCAGTCGATCGAGCCGGGGGTGATCCTGGAGACGGTGCGCACGGGTGCGTCCGGGATCGGGCGGGGCGAGCGGGTGTTGCGGGTATAAGGGCGAGGGACGAGGGACGAGGGACGAGGAGCGAGGGGCGAGGGGCGAGGGAGTGAGGGAGTGAGGCCGAGCGAAGCAAGGGAGGCGCGAAGCGCGCGTCGCCGAACGACCGAGGCGAGGCGACGCGCGGATGCTGCGCCAGCCGTGGTCGGGCAAGGAGCCGAGTGAGGGGCGGGGGTGCGAGTCACTCGCGCGCCTGCGCAGAACACTCCCTCTCCCGCTTGCGGGAGAGGGTTGGGTGAGGGTCACAACAAGGAAACCAAGTCATGATGAAGGTGTATTACGAAAAGGATGCCGACCTGTCGCTCATCAAGGGCAAGAAGGTGACGATCGTCGGTTACGGCTCGCAGGGTCACGCCCACGCGCAGAACCTGAACGACTCGGGGGTAAAGGTGACGGTCGGCCTGCGCAAGGGCGGCGCGTCCTGGGACAAGGCGAAGAAGGCGGGGCTCAAGGTCGCCGAGGTGGGCGACGCGGTCGCGGCGGCCGACGTGGTGATGATGCTGATGCCCGACGAGCACATCGCCGCCGTGTACAAGAGCGAGGTCGAACCCCACATCAAGAAGGGCGCGACACTCGCCTTCGCGCACGGCTTCAACATCCACTACGGCCAGGTGCAGCCGCGCGCGGACCTCGACGTCGTGATGGTGGCGCCCAAGGCGCCGGGCCACACCGTGCGCTCGACCTACGTGGGCGGCGGCGGCGTGCCGATGCTGATCGCGGTACACCAGGACGCGTCGAAGAAGGCGCGCGACGTGGCGCTGTCGTACGCCGCGGCAATCGGCGGCACCCGCGCCGGCGTGATCGAGACCAACTTCCGCGAGGAGACCGAGACCGACCTCTTCGGCGAGCAGGCGGTGCTGTGCGGCGGCACGGTGGAGCTCATCAAGGCTGGCTACGAGACGCTGGTCGAAGCCGGGTACGCGCCGGAGATGGCGTACTTCGAGTGCCTGCACGAATTGAAGCTCATCGTCGACCTGATCTACGAGGGCGGCATCGCCAACATGAACTACTCCATCAGCAACAACGCGGAGTACGGCGAGTACGTGAGCGGCCCCAAGATCGTCACCGCCGAGACCAAGAAGGCGATGAAGGAGATGCTCACCCGCATCCAGACCGGCGAATACGCCAAGGACTTCATCATCGAAAACCGCGCGGGCGCGCCCACGCTCCTGTCGCGCCGGCGGCTCATGGGCCAGCACTCGATTGAAGTGGTCGGTGAGAAGCTGCGCTCGATGATGCCGTGGATCAGGAAAAACAAGCTGGTGGACCAGGCGAGGAACTAGATGCCGCGAACGCCCCTCACCCGCCCTGTCGGGCACCCTCTCCCCGCGAGAAAGCGAGGCGGCGAGCGAAGCGAGCAAAGGCCCGAAGGGCGCGTCGCCGAGCGACCGAGGGCGACCGACAACGCTCGCGTCCCGTGTTGCCTCGCCGGTTCCGGAGGTCGCCGCGGGGAGAGGGCTGGGTGAGGGTAATGAAGTCACAGGGCGGCTGGGTCGGCATGGTCGCCCTCCTGCTCGCGCTCTTGGTCGTCGCGTGGCTCGCCAAGGACGCGCTCACCAAGTACGGCCTCGTCCCCGGTACGCAGGCGCCGAAGCAGGCGGGCGCGCCGGATGCCGCACCGGCTCCGGCCAACGCTCTCGAGGCCGCGCGCAACCTCGAGAAGTCGCTGCAGCAGGAGAGCGAGAAACGCGGTGGGGGCTACTAGCTGGCAGTTTGTGGAATTTCGCGATCGTATCCCCAATCCGATGTCATCCCGAACGTTTGCTTGGCGGTTGTTTGAAAATCCCACTGTGTCATCCCGAGGAGCGAAGGCGACGAGGGATCTGCTTATTGCAACTCGCTGATTCGACGCGCAAGCGGATCCCACGCTCCGCTCGGGATGACAGGGGGAGATTCAACACACTCCTCGCGCGCGGTAGGGCATAATTTGCCCGCCCGCGTACCCTGCCCGCGCCGCATGTCCGACCCGTATCCGCACCCGATCATCGCCCGCGAGGGCTGGCCGTTCCTCGCCATCGCGGTGGTGGTCGCGACGCTGCTTACCTGGCTCGGCTACGCGATCCTCGCGGTGCTCGCGTGGCTCGTCGTCGCGTTCATCGCGCAGTTCTTCCGCGACCCGGCGCGGGCGATCCCGCGGGACCCGAAGGCCGTGCTGTGCCCCGCCGACGGCCGCGTGGTCAAGGTCGAGACCACCCGCGACCCGTACCTCGAGCGCGACGCGCTCAAGATCAGCGTGTTCATGAACGTGTTCAACGTGCATTCGAACCGCAGCCCGGTCGACGGTGCGGTGGTCGATCGCTGGTATCACGCGGGCAGCTTCCTCAACGCGGCGCTCGACAAGGCTTCGCTCGAGAACGAGCGCAACGCGCTGCACCTGCGCACCGCCGATGGGCAGGACGTCACCTGCGTGCAGGTCGCGGGCCTCATCGCCCGCCGCATCCTCTGCTACGTGGATGCCGGCGCCGCGCTTGCGCGCGGCCAGCGCTACGGCTTCATCCGCTTCGGCTCGCGCGTGGACGTGTACTTGAGCCCTTCTGCGCGGCCGCGGGTCGCGGTGGGCGACAAGGTCGCCGCCGCCAGCACCATCCTCGCGGAGTTCGCCTGAAACCAGGTACGTCCATGCTCGACTACGACCACGAGCAGCGCGCGGCGCAGAAGGTCCGCATCCGGCGGCGCGGCATCTACATCCTGCCGAACCTCTTCACCCTGGCCGCGCTGTTCGCGGGCTTTTACGCGATCGTGCAGGCGATGAACTTGAAGTTCGACCAGGCGGCGATCGCCATCTTCGTCGCCGGCGTGCTGGATAGCCTCGACGGCCGGGTCGCGCGCCTGACCAAGACGCAAAGCGCGTTCGGCGCCGAGTTCGACAGCCTCGCCGACATGGTGTCGTTCGGCGCGGCGCCGGCGCTCGTGATGTACGAGTGGGTGCTGCGCGACCTGGGCAAGTTGGGCTGGGTGGCGGCGTTCCTGTATTGCGCCGGCGCGGCGCTGCGGCTCGCGCGCTTCAACGTCATGCTCGACGTGGCCGACAAGCGCTGGTTCACCGGCATCCCGAGCCCCGCGGCGGCGGCGCTGGTGGCGGGCTTCATCTGGACGATCGAGGACTTCGACATCGACCCGCAGGCGGTGCGCTGGTGGGCGCTGTTCGTCACCGTGTTCGCCGGGCTCACCATGGTCAGCAACTTGAAGTATTACTCCTTCAAGGCGATCAACCTGCGCAAGAGCGTGCCGTTCGTGGCGGTACTGGCGGCGGCCGTGGTGGTCGCGCTCGCCGCGCTCGACCCGCCGCTCGTGCTGTTCGGCGCGTTCGTCGTGTACGGCATCTCCGGCTACGTGGTGTCGGCGTGGATGCGCTGGCGCCGCGGCCGCACGGGTGGCACGCGTTGACCTCTTCGCAAGCGCCGCGCGTCGCGGTACTCGTCCCCTGCTACAACGAAGCGCCGACGGTGGCGAAGGTCGTGGCCGACTTCCAGGCGGCGCTGCCCGGGTGCGTGGTCTACGTCTACGACAACCGCTCGACCGACGGCACCGGCGACATCGCGCGCCGCGCCGGCGCGGTCGTGCGGCGCGAGGAGCGTCCCGGCAAGGGTGGGGTCATGCGCCGGATGTTCGCCGAGATCGATGCGGACATCTACGTCGTCACCGACGGCGACGCGACCTACGACGCCACGCGCGCGCCGGAGATGGTGGAGCGCCTGGTGCGTGACGATCTCGACGTGGTGACCGGCGTGCGCGATCACGGCGAGCGCGAGGCGGCCTACCGCCGCGGGCACCAGTTCGGCAATCGCGCCTTCAACTGGCTGCTCGGCGCGCTGTTCGGCGAGCGTCCGACCG
>JADLEZ010000098.1 GCA_020845855.1 Burkholderiales bacterium | reverse complement strand
GAGCCGCGCCGCACGTCGAGGTCGCGAATCGCGAGCCAGTCCTCGGTACGCGTCACCGCCGGCTTGACCACCTGGCGCGCACCGTTGGCCTGCCCCTCGTAGGCGCAGCCCGCGCCCCAGTCCTCCACGCCATAGGTCCCGGAGGGCATGAACTTGACCAGATCGAACTGCCACCGCGTCTGCCAGGCCAGCGTGTGCGCGACGAGCTTGTCGACCTGCTGGTCGTCGTTCGGAAAGTGACGCCATAGCGCGATCGGCGCGCGGTCGGTCGGACGGCCCGCCAGGGCTGCTTCGATTCGTTGCCAATGGTTCATCGCTTGCATCGTTGCCTCCATTCCAGTCACCCCTGTTATGCACTCGAGTCTCGCATCGGCAGCGGCAATGCACAAACGGGAAGTCGCGAACCGAGGATTCGTGCCACGCGAACGCTCGCTAAAGTGCCGAGTCACCTCATGACCGCCGCTGCGCCGTCGGCGCACCGCTGTCGCGCAAGTGCTTCAGCAGGGAATTGGCCGGCGCCGACATCCGCGCCCGGTCGCGGGGCGAGCAGACGGACAGTTCGCGCGCGGCCCACCGCTCGTCGAGCTTCAGCACGGCGAGGCCGTCGCCGTTAAGATGCCGCAGCACCGAGCGCGGCACGATGGCCACGCCCGCACCGGCGCGCACCAGCGAGACGACCGCGCCGAATCCGGAGACTTGGATGCGGACGTCGAGCGGTTTGCCCAGCGATTCGGCCCGGCCCTGGAGGTAGCGGTGGATCGCGGAGCCCGCCAGCGACACGAAGGGCCGGGCGAGGCAGTCCGCGAAGCGCACCGCGTCGCGCCGGGACGGGGCGGCGCCGGCGGGCGCCACGACCACCAGCTCGTCGCGGCGGTAGGGCGCGTACTCGAGCTCCGGGTGCTCGTCGCCCATGGTCACGATCCCCAGGTCGGCGCGGCCGTCGACCACCGCAAGCGCGTTGTCGGCGGTCACGTGCTCCTCGAGCGAGACGCGCACCCCGGGATGGGCCGCGAGGAAGACGCCGAGATCGTCGGGCAGGAACGACGCGATCGCGCTGCTGGTGGCGAACAATCGCACCTGGGACGTGACACCGTTGGCAAAGGGCGCCAGATCCGCGTGCATCTTTTCGAGCTGGGCGAGGCAGGCGCGGCAGTGCGCGAGCATCACGCGTCCTGCGCGTGTCAGCGAAACGCCGCGCGCCTCGCGCTTGAACAGCGGCGCCCCGAGCGCATCCTCCAGTTGCCGCAGGCGCAGGCTCGCCGACGACGGCGCGAGATGGCAGCGAGCCGCGCCCCGCGAGACGTTGCGCGCATCCGCGATGGCGACGACGAGCCTTAGGTCGACGAGACTGTAGCGCAAAGCGTTCGTGCCTGGCGAAAGCCGGGTTCGGCTCTTCTCGCTTGTCCGCCAGTATATCCGGTGCGAGACTGGCAGCTTCCTTGCACGTCCGCAGGCGCTTGCGCACACCCGTGCGCTACGCGCCGGCGTGCAGTTTCCACGGAGCATCACGATGCCAAGCACCTGGGTACGCGAGTCCATTCACCGCATCGAGCGCGATTTCCAGCGCTCGGCCGACACTCACCTCATCGCCGTCGACCTTCCCGGCATGCCGCAGGTGCAGCTCTATCTCAAGGACGAGTCGACCCATCCGACCGGGAGCCTCAAGCACCGGCTGGCGCGTTCCCTGTTCCTCTACTGCCTGTGCAACGGGTGGATCAAGGAAGGGACGACCATCGTCGAGGCGTCCTCGGGCAGCACCGCCGTGTCCGAGGCCTACTTCGCGCGCATGCTCGGCCTGCCCTTCATTGCCGTGATGCCGCGCGGGACCTCCCCCGCCAAGGTTGCGCTGATCGAGTTCTATGGCGGGCAGTGCCACTACGTCGACAACCCCGGCGAGGTGTATTCGGAAGCTGCCCGGCTCGCGCATGCGCGCGGCGGCCACTACATGGACCAGTTCACCTACGCCGAGCGCGCCACCGACTGGCGCGGCAACAACAACATCGCCGAATCGATCTTCGATCAGATGCGCAGCGAAGCCCACGCCGAGCCGCGCTGGGTCGTCGTCGGCGCCGGCACCGGCGGCACGTCGGCGACCATCGGCCGCTACATCCGCTACAACCGCGGCGCAACCGAGTTGTGCGTGGTCGATCCGGAGCGTTCGGTGTTCCTCGACTACTATCGAACCCGCGACGCGTCGGTGACCGCCGAGGGCGGCTCGGACGTGGAGGGCATCGGGCGTCCGCGCGTCGAGCCCTCGTTCGAGCCCGGCGTCGTCGACCGCATGATCCGCGTGCCCAACGCCGCGTCGTACGCCGCCATGCGTGTCGTCGAAAGCCTGGTCGGACACAAGTACGGCGGGTCCACCGGCACGAACTTCTGCGGCGCGCTGGAGCTCGCCTGCGAAATGGCCGGCCGCGGCGAGCAAGGCTCGATCGTGACGCTGGCGTGCGACGGGGGCGAGCGGTACCTCGACACGTACTACAACGACAAGTGGCTTGCCGCGAACCGCTACGACATCGCGCCGCATGTCGCGCGGCTGACGGCCGCCTGCGCGACCGGACGCTGGACGCCGGCGTAGCGCGGGCGGGATGGAGCGCAAGCTGCGCGTCGGCGTGGTCGGCGCGAGTCCCGAGGGCGCGGCCTGGTCG
>JADLEZ010000097.1 GCA_020845855.1 Burkholderiales bacterium | reverse complement strand
CCGGGGATCGCGCCGCCGCGCGGCGGCCTCTATCTTGTCGATGACACCTCCGACGGCGAGCCGCGGCACGGCTTTGCGCAGCTCAATGATTCGACCAAGCTCGCCGAGCTCGCGGCGTCGGGCGCGCACCTCATCGTGTTCTCGACGGGGCGAGGATCGGTGATCGGCGCCGCGGTCACTCCGGTGATCAAGATCTGCGCCAATCCCGAGACGTATCGCGCAATGCGGGGCGACATGGACGTCGACGCCGGCCGCATCCTCGAAGGTGCCGCGAGCCTCGACGAGGTCGGCGAGGATATTGTCGCCGCCGTCCTCGCCACCGCGGCGGGCCAACGGACGAAATCCGAAGCGCTGGGGCATCAGGAGTTCGTGCTGACCTACAAAACGTATGGACCCGCAGGTCCTGCGTGCCTTCCCGTAGTCGCCTGACGGGGGCGATGGTCGCGAGCGCTGCCGCCGCCATGCTCCCGATCGCGCCGGGGAGCGTGCCGCTTTGCGCACTGCGCGCGCTCGCCCGCGGCGACACCGGCATCGATCTCGACCCCGCGGCCTGGAGCGCCGTCGATGCGTGCCGCGACCTCCTGCACCGGGCGCTCGCCGAAGGCCGGACGATCTACGGTGTGAACACGGGCTTCGGCAAGCTCGCGGGAACGCGCATCGGCGAGGCCGATCTGGTGGCACTCCAGCGCAATCTCATCCTCTCGCATTGCAGCGGATCGGGGGCCGAGCTCGGCGACGACGTCATCCGGCTCGTGCTGGCGCTCAAGGTCATCGGCCTTGGACGCGGAAACTCGGGAGTGCGCCGACGGGTGATCGAGATGCTGCGCGATCTCCTCGCGCACCGCGTCTATCCTTGTGTCCCGGCCAAGGGCTCGGTCGGCGCGTCGGGCGATCTCACGCCGCTCGCGCACCTGTCGGCCATCCTGATCGGCGTGGGCGAAGCCACCCATCGAGGCCGGCGGCTTCCCGCGCGCGAGGCGCTGGCCGTCGCGGGCCACACGCCGATCGAGCTCGGCCCGAAGGAGGGGCTGGCGCTCATCAACGGCACGCAGGTGTCCACCGCGCTCGCGCTCGCCGGACTCTTCGGCGCCGAGGATGCCTTCGCCGCGGCGCTCGTCGCGGGGGCGCTGTCGCTCGAAGCGGCGAAGGGCAGCAGCGTGCCGTTCGACGCACGCTTGTCGGACGTGCGCGGTCATCGCGGGCAGATCGACGTCGCCGCCGCGTTCCGGCATCTGCTCGAGGGCAGCGGCCTCAGAGCGGCGCACCGCAACCGCACCCGCGTCCAGGACCCGTATTCGCTGCGCTGCCAACCGCAGGTGATGGGCGCGTGCCTCGATGCGATGCGCTTTGCCGCGCACACGCTCGAGATCGAAGCCAACGCGGTCTCCGACAATCCGATCATGTTCGCCGCGGATGGCGACGTGCTCTCGGGTGGTAATTTCCATGCGGAGCCGGTCGCGATCGGCGCCGATCTTCTGGCGATCGCGCTGGCGGAGATCGGCGGGCTCGCCGAGCGGCGCATCGCGTTCCTGGTCGACCCGAGTGTCAGCGGCTTGCCGCCGTTCCTGGTCGAGGCGAGCGGGCTCAACTCCGGGTTCATGGTCGCGCAGATCTCCGCGGCGGCGCTGGCGTCGGAAAACAAGTCGCTCGCGCACCCGGCCAGTGTCGACAGCATCCCGACGGCCGCCAACCAGGAGGATCACGTCAGCATGGCCACGTTCGCCGCGCGCCGCCTGGCGGACATCGCCGACAACGTGCACGGGATCGTGGCGATCGAGCTCATCGCCGCCGTCCAGGCGCTCGAATTCGCGCGGCCGCTTGCGACTTCGCCCCCGCTCGAGCGCGCATTCGGGCTGATCCGCGCGCGGGTGACGCGCTACGAGCGGGATCGGCGCTTCGCCGAGGATATCGCCGCCGTCAAGCAGATGATCGCGGCCGGCGCGTTCGCGGAGTTTTCCTCCTCGATCCTGCCAAGCTACGTGAGCGGGGCTCGCTAGCGACCACGAATACCACGATCTTCCGCCGCGGGCGAGATTGCCGCGACAAATCGGCGGAACGGATCCGAAGCGCCGCCGTCGGGTTCGCTGCCCGCCATCACGGCGAGCGCGAACGAGAGCGCCGACAATGCCGGCGAGCGTCCCGCCGCGACACCCTGCCCTACGCCGGCGCGCAGGTTCATGACGAGCGTCGGGCAGCAGAAGAGCGCGCAGCGGACGATCCTTTGCCAAGCGTCCGGCAGCCATCCGCGGGCGCGCAGCGCGGCGAGCAGCGGACGCCAGACGAGGTCGACCTTCGCCCGCAGGAACGCCTCGCGCAGGGGCGTGAGCGCCCAGTCGTGCTCGACGATCAGGCGTCCCTGGTCGAGCGCGACTTCGACGTGAAAGCGGGGTTCGGCTTGCGCCGGGTGATACAGCCACAGCGGGTGAGCGAAGATATTGTGGAACGTCGCTTTCACGTCGGCGAGCAGCGCCGGCAGATGCTCGCCCGCAAACGCGGGATCGAACAGCACCAGGCGGGAATCGCGGTCGCGGTCTTCGACCCAGACGTTGGCGTTGTGGGCGTCGCCATGTCCGGTGACCGCGGCGACGCCGAGCCGCGCCGGATCGAGGCGCGCCAGCGACTCCGCGAAAAGCTCTCCGAGCGTGTGGCGATAGCCGACGCCATTGACCTGCCAGCGAAGGTCGCTGAACTCGTGCCACGAGAGCTCGATCCGCGGGAGGCGCACGGCGGCGTGCGCGTAGAAGCGCGCGACGCGTCCGGCCAGACGCTCGTTGTCCGGCGGGGTCCACAAGCGATGATGGAAGAGCTGGTGCACGGGCTCGGCGGCCGCTTGCGCGGCATCCGCCGCGTGCAGGGTCTCGACGTAGACTCGACCCACGCGCCGATCGAGGTCCTCCTGTAGCGCGACGATTTTCCTGGCGCGCGCGTCGTCGCCGGCGCGCTCGAGATCGAGGCAGATGTCCGCGAGCGGGCGCTCGCGCCGGAAGGCGTACAGCAGGATCTGCGAGCCCGGCTCACGCGAAACCTCGACCGGCATGTCCACCGGCAGGCCGGCACGTTGCAGCACTTCGCCGCGGTAGTACTCGCGGACCGTCGCCTCTTCGCCCTCTTCCTGGTGGAACTTGAAGAAGTAGCGCCGGCCATCATCCGCTTCGACCGCGCCGTTGACGGAGTTGAGGCTGGTCCAGTCCGCGTTGATCGACGCACGCCGCACGACCATGTCGAACTGGCGCGCGACCAACTCGGCAACGACCGCTTCGGCTTCGGCGCGCCTGCCCGCGAGCACGAGCTCGCGACAACGCGCGGTGGGGGCGAGCGTCACGCCACGAGGGCGCTCACCGGATCGAACGACACGCGCTGCCCGGTCATGGCGAACGACGACGCCGAAAGATGCCTCGATTCGGAAGCGGTCATGGCGGACCCGCGAAAATGTAGCACACCCCGGCGAAAGCCGGCGTCGGAGAGCCCGTGGAACGTGCTCGTCGGGCGCGCAGGCGGCGACCAGCCGGTTCCTTTCGCGGAATGGATTCCGCGGAACGACCGATAGCGGTGCCGCTTGCAAACGCATCGTTTTGCAGGCAAACTCTCATTTTGCAGGCAAATGCGCGGAGGCCTTCCGATGAAAGACGACTCGTTTCGCGGCGTCTACCCGGCGCTCACTACGCCGTTCCGGCCAGATCTGTCGCTCGACGTCGAGGGCTATGCCCGGCTCACCGATGCCGTCATCCGCGACGGCGTGCACGGCATCGTCGTCAACGGCTGCACCGGCGAGAGCTGGTCGCTCACCGCGGAGGAGCGCAAGACCGTGTTCGAGACCGCGGTGAAGGCGGCGGCGGGGCGCGTGCCCGTGGTGGCCGGCGCGAGCGGCCAGAGCGCCGCCGAGGCGCTCGCCAAGATCCGCCAGGCGGCCGACGCGGGCTGCGAGATCGCGATGGTCTCGCCGCCGTGGTACGTGATCCCGGGACCCGAGGAGATCCTCGAGCACTACCGCAAGATCCTGGCGGCAACGCCGCTGCCGGTGCTCCTGTACAACATCCCGCGGCGCACCTGCGTGAGCTTCGACGTCGCCACCGTCGACCGCCTCGCCGACCATCCCAAGGTGATCGGCATCAAGGAAAGCTCGAAGGACTGGGGCCTGCTGTCCTCGATCATCCGCCGCACCCGCGACCGCATCAGCGTGTTCGCGGGCTACGCGAGCTTCTTCGGCTTGGCGGCGCTGTGCGAAGGCGCGGTCGGCTACATCGACTCGGGCACCCCGGTGTTCGGCGCCAAGTCGGTCGCGTTCCACAAGGCGGCCACCACCGGCGACCTCGAAACGGCGCGCGCGCTGCAGGCGGACATGGAGCGCATGCTCGCGGCGTACTTCGGCCTCGGCACCTTCCCCGCGAGCATCAAGGCGGCGCTCGATCTCCTGGGCCGGCCGGGCGGGCCGACACGCGATCCCATCCGGCCGCTCGACGACGCGCAACGCGCGTCGCTGCGCAAGGTGATGATGGCATCGGGTCTCATCGAACAACGAGCTGCCTGAACATGCTGACGACGCAGGAACGGGGCGTCACCGATTTCTACGCGCCGCTCAAAGCGCGCGGCAGCGCCATCGAGCAGCGCTATCGCGCGCTGACCCCGCGCTCGATCGACGCCTTCCGCCGCGCGGCGGACGTCTTTCCGGGCGGCTACACCCGCGACGCGCTGATCCGCGACCCGCACCCGACGTTCATCGCGAGCGCCGGCGGCACCCGGATGACCGACATCGACGGCCGCGTGCTGACCGATTTCTGGTTCAACGCCACCTCGCTGGCGCTCGGGCATGCGCACCCCGCGGTGGTGGCGGCGATCGCGGCGCAGGTGCCGCGCGGCACCGCCTACTACGCGCCCACCGAGATCGAGGTGGAGCATGCGCGCGCGCTGCTGCCGCGCATTCCGGGGGCGGCGCGCATCCGCTTCACCAACTCCGGCAGCGAGGCGGTGATGATGGCGCTGCGCTTCGCGCGGGCGTTCACGCGGCGCGTCGAGGTCGTCAAGTTCGAGGGCAGCTACCACGGCTCCTACGACGACGTAAGCTGGTCGGTGAGTCCGAAGCTCGCTGAGGTCGGCGCGCACGACGCACCGGTCGCCGTCGCGGAGACGGCCGGCCTCGCGGGCGCCAGCGGTCGCGTGGCCGTGCTGCCGTTCAACGATCCCGCGGTGCTGCGCGCCTACGTCGAGCAGCATCACGCTTCGATCGCGGCGATCCTGGTCGAGCCGATGGCCAACCGCATCGGCCTCCTGATGCCCGAGCGCGCGTTCCTGGCCGAGGCGCGCGCGCTGTGCGACCGCTTCGGCATCGTGCTCGTGTTCGACGAGGTGATCGCGTTCCGGGTGGGCTATCGCGGCGCCGCCGGCGAGATGGGGGTGACCCCCGACCTCACCGCGCTCGGCAAGATCATCGGCGGTGGATTCGCGGTCGGCGCCGTGGCCGGGGGCGCGGAGATCCTGGAGCTGTCGGCGCTGCACGGCGGCGGCCGCGTCACCCATGCGGGAACGTTCAACGGCAACCCGGTGATGTCGGTCGCGGGGCGCGCCACGATGGAAGCGTTGACGCCGGAAACGTTCGCGCGCCTCGCGACACTGGGCGAGCACGCGCGCGCGGGACTCGCGAAAGCGGTGCATGGACTTCCCCTGCAGATCACCGGCGCGGGCTCGCTGTTCAAGGTGACCGCCACCGCGAAGCGCATTCACGACTATCGCGATGCCGCGACCGCGGACAAGCGCTGGGAGTCGCTGTGCTCGCTCGCGCTCCTGAACGAGGGCTTCGTGCTGACACCCACGCTGTCGGGGTGCATCTCCGCGGTCACCACGCGCGACGAGGTCGACGCGCTGGTTGCTGCGTTCACCCGGATCGTGAATGGGTAAGCTCGACGGGCGCATTGCGCTGGTCACCGGCGGCGGCACCGGCATCGGCGCCGCCATCGCGCGCAAGTTCCGTGCAGCCGGCGCGACGGTGCTGGTGGCGGGTCGCAAGGAAGCGGCGCTGCGCCAGGTCGCCTCCGAGACCGGCGCCCACGCGATCGTCGCCGACGTGAGCGACGAAGCATCGGTAGCCGCGCTGTTCGACGCCATCGACCGCGGCCCCGGCGGTCCCGACATTCTGGTCAACAACGCGGGCGTCACGGGGCCGGTCGCGCACGCCGCCGACATGGACATGGCGGCGTGGGACGAGACCTTCGCCATCAACGTCCGCGGCACGCTCCTGTGCATCAAGTACGCGGTGCCGCGCATGAAAAGGCGCGGCGGCGGCTCGATCGTCAATCTGTCGTCGCTCATGGGCCTGCGCGGCACGCCGATGCGCAGCGCGTACGCCGCGAGCAAGTACGCCGTGCTCGGCATTACCGACGCCGTGTCGCAGGAGGTGGGGATGGACAACATCCGCGTCAACGCCTTATGCCCCGGCGCGGTGAACGGCGAGCTCATGCAGCGCGTGATCGCCGCGCGCATGAAGGCGGAAGGTCTCAGCCACGACGAGGTCAAGCGCAAGCACTACACCGACAAGGCGTCGCTGCGGCGCTGGGTCGAGGCCGAGGAAGTGGCGGACGCCGCGCTGTTCCTGGCGAGTCCCGAATCGGCGGCGATCACCGGCGAGCGGCTGCGCATCGATGCCGGACGGAACTGACCATGCCCACCCAGTCCACCATCCTCACCTGCGCCGTCACCGGCAACCTGACCAAGCGCGAGCAGAATCCCGCCCTGCCGGTGACACCGGAGGAGATCGCGCGCTCGGCGGTCGACGCCGCGCGGGCCGGTGCGGCCATCGTGCACCTGCACGCGCGCGATCCCGCGACCGGCCGCGGCACCACGCGCGCCGAGCTCTTCGACGAGATCGTCGCGCGCATCCGCGACGCCGGCTGCGACGTGATCCTGAACCTGTCCACCGGCGAAGGCGGGCGCTTTCTTCCCTCCGACGACGACCCCAAGGTCGCCGCGCCCGGCAGCACGCTGATGCGCCCCGAGTTGCGCGTCGCGCACGTCGAGCGGTTGAAGCCGGAAGTTTGCACGCTCGACTTCAACACCATGTTCTCCGGCGCCTCCGTGGTGATCAACACCCCGCGCAACCTGGAGATCATGGCGAAGCGGGTGCTCGCTGCCGGGGTCGTTCCCGAGCTCGAGATCTTCGATTCCGGCGACCTGCAGTTGGCGCTCGCGTTCGTGGACCAGGGCATTCTCACCGGTCCGCTCCTGTGGCAGATCGTGCTCGGCGTGCGCTACGGCGCGATGGCCGATTCGCAGACGATGATGTACTTCACTTCGCGCCTGCCGCGCGGCGCGCCATGGACCGCGTTCGGCATCGGGCGCATGGCGTTTCCGATGCTCGCGCAGTCGTTCCTGCTCGGCGGCCACGTGCGCATCGGCATGGAAGACACCGTGTACCTGGACAAGGGGGTGCTGACACCGTCGAACGCGGCGCTGGTCGAGAAGGCGACGGGCATCGTCGCGAGCCTCGGCGGGCGCATCGCCACGGTGCAAGAGGCGCGTGCGATGCTCGGGCTCGCGAAGGGGAACTGACCAACGGGGAGTAGCGCAATGAAGCAGCTCAGGATGCTCGAAGTGCTGGTCGCGGGTATGCTGGTTCTCGGGTTCGCCACCCCGGCGTCCGCGCAGCCGTATCCCACGAAGCCGATCAGACTGGTGGCGCCGTTTCCGCCGGGCACTGCGATCGACATCCTCTCGCGTCTGCTCGGACCCCCGATGGGCGATGCGCTCGGCCAGACGATCGTCGTCGAGAACAAGGTCGGCGCGGGCGGCAACATCGGCGTCGATTTCGTCGTGAAGTCGCCGAAGGACGGCTACACCATCGGCATCGGCTCGCGCGGGCCGCTTGCGATCAACACCTATCTCGTCGACAACATGCCGTACGACCCGGTGAAGGACGTGGCGCCGGTCTCGCTGTTCGGCAGCAGTCCGATGATCCTGTGGGTCAGTGCGGATTCGCCGGCGAAGACGCTCCGCGACTTCGTCCAGGCCGCGCAGGCGCGTCCTGGCAAGCTCAACTACGCGTCCGACGGCATCGGGACCACGACCCACCTCGCGGGAGAGGCGTTGCGCAGCAAGGGAAAGATCGATCTCGTCCACGTCCCGTACAAGGGCACGCTGGAGGCCGCAACCGGCCTCACGCAGGGTGACGTGCAGATCTTCGCGAGCAGCCTGCCGCCCGTGTTCGGCCTGTACCAGGGGGGCAAGATCCGGCCGATCGCGGCCATGGCCAAGGAGCGGCTCGCGCAACTGCCCGACGTGCCGACCGTGGCGGAGGCGGGTTTTCCCGGCGCCGAAGTCGACGCCTGGTTCGCCATGTACGCACCGGCGGGGACGCCACCCGACGTGATCGCCAAGATCCGCGACGCGCTCGGCGTTGCCCTCGCCAAGCCGGACGTGAAGGAGCGGTTCAAGGTTCTCGGCATCACCCCGCAGCTTTCGACCCCGCAGGAGCTCGCGAAGGTCGTGCAGGACGAGCGCGCGCAATGGGGACCGGTGATCAACGCGAGCAAGGCGATGAAGGCGAACTGACGACCGCCGAAGAGGATCGGAATCTTCGCGCGCGCCATGGCACCGCCCCATGCGACTCACGCCGACCGAGCTCGAGCGCCTGACGATCTTCACCGCCGCGGAGCTTGCCCGGCGGCGGCGCAGCAAAGGTTGGCGGCTCAATCACCCGGAAGCGCTCGCGCTGATCCTCGATGAAATGCACGAGGCCGCTCGCGGCGGCGCGAGTTACGACGAGGTGGTGCGGGTAGGGCGCTCGACGCTCATCGAGGACGACGTGCTGCCGGGTGTCGCCGAGCTCGTGGGGACGGTCCAGGTCGAGTGCCTGTTCGGCGACGGCATGCGCGTGCTGCGCGTCGAGCGGCCCATCCGATCCGCGAGCGACGAGCCGTGAAGCCCGGGCAGGTGCAATTCGGCGAAGGTCCGATCGTGTGCAACGCCGGCCGGCGAACCTGCGAAGTCGACGTCGAGAACACGTCGGACCACACGATCTTCGTGAGCTCGCACTACCCGTTCTTCGAGGTCAACCGCCGCCTCGCGTTCGACCGGGCGCAGGCGTGGGGGATGCATCTCGACCTGCCGGCCGGCGACTCCGAGCGGTGGCGGCCCGGACAGACGCGCCGGGTGCGGCTCGTCGCTTACGCGGGGCACGGCGTGGTGCGCGGCTTCAACGGCCTCACCGACGGTGTAGCGAGTCCCGAGCGGCTCGCCGACGGGCTCGCGCGAGCGCGCGACGCGGGCTACTGCGACCGGCCCGAGGACCTCGCGGGCAGACGCGATGGCCGTTGAGCTGTCCCGCGCGCAGTACGCCGCCCGCTATGGGCCCACGACCGGCGACCGCGTGCGCCTCGGCGACACCGACCTCTTCGCCCGCATCGAGCGCGACGAGACGAGCTACGGCGACGAGGTCCTGCGCGGCTGGGGCAAGTCGCTGCGCGCCGGGGTCATGATGAACGACCGCGTGGCGGCCGCGAGCGAGCTCGACCTCGTGATCACCAACGCCATCGTGATCGACCCGGTGCTCGGGGTCGTCAAGGCCAACATCGGCGTCAAGGACGGCCTCATCGTCGGCGTCGGCCGCGCGGGCAATCCCGACATCGTCGACAACCCCGACCTCCTCATCGGCTCGGCGACGGTGCCCGTCTACGGCAACGGCTTCATCGCAACGCCCGGCGGCATCGACACCCACGTCCACCTGGTGCAGCCGCGGCTGATCCCGGTTGCCCTCGGGGCCGGCATGACCACCCTCATCACCGGCGGACTCAACGAGAATCCCGCGTTCAATCTCGAGCGCATGTTCATGGCCTTCGAGCAGCAGCCGGTGAATCTCGGCGTGCTCGGCCGCGCGGCGAGCACGGTGCGCGAGCCGCTCGCCCGCCAGGTCGAGTCGGGCGCCTGCGGCCTCAAGGTGCACGAGGACTACGCCGGGTATCCGAGCATCGTCGACCAGGCGCTGACCGTTGCCGACGCCTTCGACGTCCAGGTGGCGATGCACACCGACGGCATCAACGAGTCCTGCGAGCTGCACGAGACCGTGGCGGCGATCGCCGGACGCGCGATCCACGCCTACCACGTCGAAGGCATCGGCGGCGGTCATGCGCCCGACATCCTCGCCATCGCCGGCGTGGCCAACGTCATCGGCTCCTCGACCACGCCGACCATTCCCTACGGTCGCAACGTCGTCGCCGAGCACCACGCCATGATGTGGTCGGTGCATGGGATGAATCATCACGTGCTGAGCGACCGGATGATGATCGCCGACCGCGTCCGCGATTCGACGATGCGTGCCGAGAGCCTGCTGCACGAGCTTGGCGCGATCAGCATCATCAACTCGGACTCGCAGGGCATGGGGCGGATCGGCGAGGTGATCCGCCGCACCTGGCAGCTCGCGCACCAGATGAAGCGCCTGCGCGAGACGCAGGCGGACGATAACGCACGGATTCTGCGCTATCTCACCAAGTACACGCTCAACCCGGCGCGCGCGCACGGCGTGGACCGCTGGGTCGGCTCGCTCGAGCCGGGGAAGCTCGCCGATATCGTGCTCTGGCGGCCGGAATTCTTCGGCGTGAAGCCGGAGCTCGTGATCAAGGGAGGCTACCCCGCGTGGGGCGCGCTCGGCGAAGGCAACGCGTCGATCGGACAGAGCGAGCCGGTGCTGTACGGCGCGCACTGGGGCGGCATGGGGCGCGCGGCCGCGAGCCTTAGCGCGAACTTCGTCTCGGATGCCGCCACCGCCGGCGGCTTCGCCCGCCGCGTGCGCGGCGGCAGGCGCGCGCTTGCAGTTCACGGCACCAGGACCGTATCCAAGCGCGACATGCTCTACAACCAGGCCAATCCGCGGATCGACATCGACCCGCGCACGGCCGAGATCGCCATCGATGGTCAGCCGCTGCCGCCGCTGCCCGATGACGACCTGCCGCTCAACCGGCGCTACTTCCTGCTGTGAAACCAGGGCCGGCGCAGCGCCACGGCATCAACCTCGCCCGGCTCGACCTGGTCACGCTCAAGCTGTTCGTGGCGGTGGTCGAGGAACAGAGCATCCTCAAGGCAGCGGAGCGCGAGCATATCGCCGCGTCGGCGGTCAGCAAGCGCATCGCCGACCTCGAGCATGCGACCCATACGCAGCTCCTGCACCGGCACCGCAAGGGGGTGGAGCCCACCGAGGCCGGAACCGCGCTGCTCCACCATGCCCGCACGATCCTGCACGACGTCGTGCAGCTCGAAAGCGAGATCATGGACTTCGCCGGAGGCGTGCGCGGGCACGTGCGTCTGATGACCGCCGAATCCGCCTTGTTCGGCTACGTTCCGGATGCGCTCGCGAGCTTCGCCAAGATCTATCCCGAGATCGGCATCGACATCGCGACCCAGAGCAGCGCGGCGACGGCACAGGCGGTGGTCGATGGCACCGCGGACCTCGGGATCTTCTGGGGCGACGCGCCCACCAACGGGATGCGCGTGATTCCCTGCTACTCGGACCGCCTGGTCGTGGTGGCGAGTGCCAACCATCCGCTGGCCCGATTCGACAAATTGAAGTTCGCGCAGGTGCTCGACCACGAATTGATCGAGCAGGAGGCCGCCGGCGCGATGCAGGCGATGCTGGTGAGGCAAGCGTCGATGCAGGGGCGAGTCCTCAAGTCGCATGTCCGGGTCATGGGGTACGACGCGGTATGCCGGATGGTGCAGGCGCAGCTCGGCCTCGGTATCGTGCCGCAGAACTATGCCGCTCGGCTGTCCCCGGCGCTCGGCGTGGTCGCGATTGCGCTGGACGAGGATTGGGTGGACCGCGGCTACAAGATCGGCGCGCGCGGCGCCGACGCGCTTTCCCCGGCGACCAAGCTGCTGCTGGATTACCTGGTCACGCGGCGGGTCTGACAGGTCGATGCAAAAAGGCGTCCGAGCCGTCCTAAGGATGACGTGGAAGCCGCGTTGCACCTTTTGCATCGAAGTTCTCTTGGTTGCCTGGGGATCGAGTCGGCCGCCCGCAGCCCCGGGAATGTGCCACGGCGGAGGGCCCCGCGCCGGGGATGCCTTGCAACCTCGGCGTCCCCACGCGATCGCCTCATCTTTCGCGCGACATTGACCTCGGCGCCGCCGCCGATGTACACTTTACATGTACACGATGCCGGGAGCCCACGATGAGCGAGATCAACATCACGGCCCTGCGCCAGGACCTTCCCGCCTACGTCGCACGCGCACGGCGCGGCGAGCGAATCCAAGTCACTTCGCGGGGCAAGGTGGTGGCGGTGCTTGGCCCGCCGATACCGTCACAGGACGAGACCGCGCGTGCGCGCGAGCGACTGCACGGCAGCGTCAGGCGCTACGAGCGGCCATTGGAGCCCGTCATCGATCCCCGGGAATGGGAATCGGGGTCGTGATCGTCGTCGACACTCATGTGCTGGTCTGGTGGGCTTCGGATGCGACGCGACTCTCGGCTCCAGCGAAGCGTGCGATCGATCGCAGCCTGAAGGATGGCCCTTTCCTCGTGTCCGCGATCTCGATATTCGAGATCGCTACGGCGATTCGGCGTGGCCGACTGGCGCTCACGATGCCGGCCGATCAATGGCTCGCGGATCTTGCGATTCTGCCGGAAATCGCAGTCGAGCCTGTGACGGCCGATATCGCCGCGTCCGCCGGTCGAT
>JADLEZ010000096.1 GCA_020845855.1 Burkholderiales bacterium | reverse complement strand
GGTTGCGCAACTGCGCGGGACGGTTGAGCGCCGTCAGCATGGCGATGTTGAGGATGCTGCGCAGCTTGCGGTCGATGCCCGGGCGCGCCCATACGCGTCCGAAGCACACCTCTTCCGAGTACTCGTGCAGCACGCCGTTGAAGGCGTTTTTCTTCTTGCCCTTGTCCTCGACGTATTGCGAGCCCATCAGCTCGCTCTGTACCTTCCGGCCGATCTCTCGGTAATCCATGCTCGTCTCCTTCGACTATCCGCGTGCAAGTGTCTTCTGCACGTCTTCCGCCGACACCTTGATCGACACGCCAGCGCGCTCGTTCTGCAGCGCCATCGGCGCGCGCGAGTCGCGATCACCCCAGCCGCGCTCGAGCGCCTCGGTATAGGTTCGGTACGCGCTCTCCGCCTGCTGCATCGGCACGTCGAGCTGCTTCGCAAGCTCGAGCGCCAGCGTGAAGTCCTTGTACGCGAGGCGCAGCGCGAAACTCGGCGGGTCGTACCTGTCCTGCAGATACTGGTCCCCGATGCCGTCGAAGGTGCGACGGCGGCCGATCACCCCTTGCCGCACCGCGTGCCACAGCTCGAGCGGGTCCATGCCGGCCTTGACACCCAGCGAGATGCCCTCCGCGATCGCCATGCGCGTGACGAGGCTCACCATGTTGTGCACGAGCTTCGCCGTATTGCCGGCGCCGATCGGACCGACGTGCAACACCTGGTCACCCACGGCGTCGAGCAGGGTCTTGTGACGGTCGAATGCCGCGCGGTCGCCGCCCACGTAGATGGCGAGCTTGCCGGACTTGGCGCCCGCGGGTCCGCCGCTGACGGGCGCGTCGAGGAGCGCGATGCCCTTGTCCTGGAAGCGCTTGCCGACCTCACGCAGCACGGTTGGTGAATTGGTCGTGAGGTCGAACCACGTGCCGTCCTTGCGCATCGACTCGAGCAACCCACCCTTGCCCAGGCCGACCTCTTGCATTTCCTTGGGACCCGGCAGCGACGTGAACACCACGTCCGAAGTGCGTCCGACGTCGGCGATCGTTTCGGCCCACGTCGCGCCCGCATCCAGCAGCGGCTGCGCGCTCGACTTCCTGACGTCGAATACGACGAGGCCGTAACCCGCCGTGCGCAGGTTGGACGCCATCCCGATGCCCATCGTGCCGAGGCCGATGAAGCCGACTTTGATCTCCGGTCGTTCCGTACCCATGATCAACTCCAAGTTAGAGCTCGACGCGGTAGACTCTCCGCGCGGTTGCGTGAAACAGCGCCGCCTTCTCAGTTGAAGACGAACAGCCGCTCTTCGGTCATCTCGCGGATTGCGTACTTGGGTCCCTCGCGGCCGACGCCGCTGTCCTTCACCCCGCCGTAGGGCATGTGATCGGTACGCCAGCGCGACGTGCCATTGATGATCACGCCGCCCGTTCGTACCGTCTTGATCGCGGACAGCGCAAGCGCGAGGGAGTTGGTGAAGATCCCGCACTGCAGGCCGAACGGGCTCTCGCTGATCGCCTCCCAAATGGGCTCGATGTCGTCGTACGGCTGAACCGTCATGGCAGGGCCGAAGATTTCCTGGCACACCACGTCCATGTCCGGCTTGACGTTGGTCAGGACGGTTCCGTCGAGCTGCGCCCCCTTGCGCTTGTAGCCGCGCAGGAGCTTGGCGCCCCCGTCGACCGCGCGGGCGATCATGCCCTCGACGCGCATGGCGGCCTCCTCGTCGATGAGTGTGCCGACGTCCGTGGCCGGGTCCATCGGATCGCCGAAGCGAATGGCGTCCATCTCGCCGGCGAGAAGCTCGACGAACTGGTCGTACACCGCCTTGTGCACGAATGCATTCTGGACGGACACGCAGCTCTGCCCGGCAAGGGCCACGGAGTTACGCGCGCACGCTTTCGCGGCGGAAACGATGTCGGCGTCGTGATGCACGAACGTGGGACCCACGCCGCCAAGTTCGAGAGCGACTCGCTTCATGCCGACCGAGTTCTTGATGATCTTGCCCACGCGTATGGAACCCGTGAACGTCACGAAGTCGACGCGCGGATCCGACACGAGCTGCGGCGCGATCGCATCCCCGAAGACCGTGTTCACCGCGCCCGGAGGCGCACCCGCGTCGATGAACACCTCGACCAACTGGTGCGCGCAAAGCGGCGCCTTGATCGACGGCTTGAGGACGATGCTGTTGCCGGCCGCGAGCGCAGGCCCGATCTTGTGCGCCACCAGGCTGACCGGTCCGTTGAACGGCGTGATGCCCGCGACGACGCCGGCTGGAAAGCGCATCAGCATCGAGATCTTTCCCACACCGGCGGCGCTGCCGTCGAGCGGCACGTGCTCGCCTTGAATCCTCACCGCTTCCTCCGCGCACAGTTGCAGAAGGTCGGCCGTCCGCTCCACTTCGACGATGGAATCTTTGAGCGCCTTGCCCGTCTCGCGGGCCATCGTGCGTCCCATCTCCTGCGCACGCGCCGTGACATTGTCGGCCGCCCGCCGCAACAGCGCCGCGCGTTCGTAGGCGGGCATGTCGGCCATGACCTTTTTCGCCTTGAACGCCGCCGCGAGCGCGTCGTCGAGATCCCGGGGGGTCGAAACCGGCTCGTGCGCCACGACCTCGCCGCGATAGGGATCGCGCACGTCCTGGAACCTTTCGCCGTCGCGCCACTGGCCGCCGATGCGAGCGGGGATCGCTTGCGCCTTGACGGCGCCTTGCTGGTTAGCGTTCATCGATGTTCTCCTCGGTTTTGCTTCACTCGGGTTGGATCTTCGCTTCGCGTGTGAGCTTGAGCCACTTGTCGGTTTCGCGGTCGATGAGCGCCTTGAGCTCGTCGGGTGTCAGGACGTTTGGCAACGTCGCGGCATGTGCCAGCTTCTCGACGACGTCCTTCTGCTTCAGTGCCGCATTCATCGCGGCGTTAATCTTGCTCACCGTCTCCTTCGGCATCCCGGGCGGCCCGACCATCGCCGTCCAGGCCGCGAAGTCGTAGCCCGGCAGCGTCTCCGAGATGGCGGGGATGTCGGGGGTGAGCGGATTGCGCTTGAGGGAGGTGACGGCCAAGGCCTTCATGGTCCCGTTCTTGATCTGGCCCAGCGCATTGCCCGGATCGAGCATGGTCGCGGTCAGCGTTCCCCCAAGGACATCCGTGATCGTCTGCGGCGTGCCCTTGTACGGAACAGGCAGGATGTCGATCCCGGCCTGCTTGTTGAGCGCGAAGACCTGCATTTGCACGAGCGAGGTCGAGTAGCCGAGGCTGACCTTGCCGGGGTTCTTTTTCGCGTACGCGATGAACTCCGGAAACGTCTTCGCTGGAAAGTCCGACTTCACGACCAGGATGTGGTTGACGAGACTGCTGCCGGCGATCGGCGTGACGTCCTTGCGCGGGTCGTAGGGCAGGTTCTTGACGGTCGCCACGTGGATGGCGAGCGGCGACTGCGAACCCATGTACAGGGTGTTGCCATCAGGCGGAGACTTGATCAGGTCCGTCAACGCGATGATGTCCTTGCCGCCCGGTTTGTTGTCGACGATGACGTTCTGGCCGAGGGTCTGCGTCAGGTACGGTCCCAGCAATCGCGCCTGGAAGTCGATGGCGCTGCCCGCCGGCAGCGAGACCACGATGCGGATCGGATGCCCCGACGGCTGCGCGGGCGCCGTGCTCGCCGCGAGTGCCAGCGCCATGAACGTGACGAACGAACGACGTTGCATTTGACGACTCCTCCTCGATTTGGCGATGTTCTTGGCCTTGCGGCTGACGCAGCTCAATGGCCACCGGGCTTCGGCGCGGGGGCGGTAACGCCCGTGCGCCTGAGCTCGGCGAGCGCGGCGGCATCCAGCCCCACGAGCTCGCGCAGCACCTCTTCGGTGTGCTCCCCCAGGCCTGGGGGATTGGTCAGCTTGCGCAGGGGCGATCCCGCGTAGCGCATCGGGCTGTTCGGCAACGCCACGGTCCCTGCTTCCGTCTCCATCTCGGTCAGGAACCCGCGCTCGCGCAGGTGCGGGTCGGTGAGCACCTCCGTGACGTCCTTGAGCGGCGCCGCCGGAACGTGGTGCTCCTCGCACACCGCGCTTATCTCTTCCCGCGAGCGCGAGCGCGCCCACTTGGCGATGATGGCGGTGACGTCGTCGATCCGGTCGATGCGACCCTGCAGCGTGCGCAAGCTCGTGTCGGCGGCGAGGTCCGGCCGCTCCATCGCCTCGCACAGCTTGAGCCAATGTTCGTCGGTGCCGCACACGATCGCGATCCAGCCGTCCCTGGCTTCGAACGTGTCGAACGGCACGTAGCTGTCGGCGACGTGGCGGTTGCCGCTGCGCTGCGGCGGCCCGTTGCTGGTGTAGGCGTGTCCCGCCGACGGCAACAACGGCGCGAACATCGTCTCCAGCATCGAAATTTCGATCACGCGCCCCTGACCGGTACGCTCGCGCTCGAAGAGCGCGGTCGCGATGGCGCCGTACAGGTGCGCGCCCGACATGAAGTCGGCGACCGGCACGCCGGCCTTGAGCGGCGGGCCGCCCTTCTCGCC
>JADLEZ010000095.1 GCA_020845855.1 Burkholderiales bacterium | reverse complement strand
TGGAAGGCCACCGGTCCCGTTGAGCCGTTGTTGCTGAAGCAGTACTTCTCGGGCGTGGGCGGCGGCGTCAGATCGTCGTCGCACCTGCCGTTGGGTGGATCGTAGGCCGGCCGCGCCTCGTACCGCGTGACATTCATCGGGATCTGCTCGTCGAGGTACTTCTCGATCCCCTTCGCCTTGACCTCCGCCACCAGCGCCTCGGTCGGCCCCAGCGTCGCCTGCTCCAGGAAGCGCACGATATCCGCCTCGCGCTCCTCCTCGGTCACCGGCGCGCACATTACGATGCCTTCCAGCACGTCGCCGCGGCGCTTCGGCATGCGCACGTGCGCGGTGAGATCGACCGTGAAGCGGTGGTTCGCATCGGCGATCTGGTCGGAGTAGTAGCTCCGATACACCGGCCAGTTGCCGCCGCAGTTGCCGTTGCTCGGCAGCGGGATGTAGAACGCCACCTCCTCGAACGTCCACGCCGCCAGCGTGCGCACCTTGTCGCACTCGGCCGCGTCGGCGGTGTAGAAGTGCGAGTCCGGCCCCTTGCCAGGGGTGCCGAAGAAGCGGCAGACGGCAGCGAGACCCTCGGCGGGCTCGGTGAACACGGTGAACTGGCCGCCGGTGCGGGTCCAGCCCTTGACCGTGGTGCCGGCGTCGAGCATCGCCGCCTCGGCCGGGTTGGCGGTCAGGAAGTAGTGGTTGTTCTTGCCGTTGTAGAACTCGATCGCGGTGCCGAGACCGGCGTGCGCGGTGCTGCCCCACCCGGCGAAGGCCGCCACGCACAGCCATCGAGTGGCACGTGTCCGTTCCATAGGTGTCAGCTCATGAACCCGAGGTTGGTGTTCGCGAAGGCGCCGATGTTGGGGAAGACGTAAGGCAGGTCGCCCTCGGCGATGCCGAACCAGCGGCACAAGGTCGCGCCGTACTGCTCGAGCGAGGTCGTCGGGATCCAGCGGCCTTCCTTGCCGAGGTCGTCGGGGCCGTTCAGTGCAAGCGTGGGGATCGTGCCGTAGAAGTCGCCGCCCTTCACCGCGCCGCCGGCCACGAAGGCGTAGTTGCCCCAGCCGTGGTCGGTGCCCTGGTCGCCAGCCGGCTTGAGCGCCCGTCCGAAATCGGAGAGCGTGAAGACGGTCACGCGATCCGCGAGGCCGAGCGCCTTCATCGCGTCCGAAAATGCCTTGACTGCGGTTGACAGGTCGCCGAGCAGCCTATGGTGAATCCCGAGTTGCGCACCGTGCGTGTCGTATCCGATCTGGTGGGAGTAGAACAGCTGTCGGCGCAGGCCGGTCTCCGCGCGTCCTTCGATGAGCAGGGCGACCGTTTTGAGTTGCCTGCCGATGTCTGAATCGATACCGGCGAAAGCCGCGGCCGCGACGCCCGCATCGTTGCGCGTGATCGGGGCGACGACGGACGCCGATGACAAGCCCTGCTCCGCGTACAGCCGCGCTACGAGCTCGTAGGTATTGTCTCGCGAATGCGATACGAGCTCCTGCATTGCGGCGTTGCGCAAGGCATCGTACTGGTTCTTGTTGAAATCGCCGCTGCCATCGACACCCCACCACGGTCCGGCGGGCACGGTGAGCGGGATCGACCGCTCGCCGCTGCAGAACGTGCGCAGCGTGTTGGTCGAGACCACCGGCGGGAACAGCGTACCCGCATTGAAGGCATCGAGACGGTCGGCCATGCGCCCGCCCCAGCCGATGCGCGTGAAGCCGCTCGCGTCTGCACTCTGCTGCGCAAGTTCCTGGTCGTTGTGCGAGAACAGGTTGGCCGGCCGCGGCGCGCCCTGGGTCTCGAGTGCCGCTTTGGTCACGGGTCGCACGAGCTGTCCGACATTCGCGACGACGGCGAGCTCGCGCCGGTCGAACAGTGCCTGAAGAGCCGCGCACGCGGGATGGAATCCGAAGGGAGGGCCGCCGCCCGCCGGTTGCACGGGCAGGAGTTCCTTTTGGGCGATGCTGATGCCCGAGGCCGGCGTGCGTATCGCGGCGTACGCCTGGTATCCGGGCGAGTCGACGCGGACCAGTGTGTTCTCGCCATCGTTGCCGCCCTGCAAATAGATGCAGACCAACGCTTTGTAGTCGCTCGCGGCCTGCGCGTGCGCCGGCGTGCGGTCGAGCGCAGCGAGCATGCCGGCGGCGCCGGTCCAGCCGAGGAGCCGGCGACGCGAGGGCGAGTGCGGTGGTTTCACGAACGGCATCACTTTTGAACGAGGTAGTCCAACGAAATCAGGACCAGGTTCACCGCCAGCTTGGCCCGGCGCACGGTATCCGCGGGATCGATCCTGTCGACGGCATTGGTGATCGTCCGGCGGGTGGATGGCTTCATCGCCCCATGGAGGAAAAACCGGTTCGCGCGCTCGACCAGAGCGTTCGTATCGGAAGCGACCGCGACGTATGCTGCCAATGTCGGCGTGGATGTGCCGAGCGCATTGGGAACATAGTCGCGTGGGCCCCAGCCGCCGACGGGAGGATTCAGTGCCCAGGGCTGCGAGTCGTGGTACAAGAGATTGTTGACCTGATTCGCGCGGTTGATGTACTCGATCGTGCCGAAGATCCCGAACTCCGGCGCCGGGATCGCGCCCCCGGCCAGCGTATAGTCCATCGGGTAGTACCCGAAAACCGTAGGTGGCGAGAAGAGCTGCTGGCCGCTTGGCCAGCCCTGCTCCCACGGGATGACGCCGTCGGTCGTCACGTCGAGCGCGCGAATCAATCCGGTCCAGAACAGCGCGGGCTCGCGCAGGCGCCCATACTCGGAATCGATCTTGCGCGCGCCCCGCGCTTCGGGATCGAGCAGGATCGCCTTGGTGACGGCCGCGAGATCGCCGCGCGTACCCATGCCGTTGTTCTTGAACTTTGCGACGACCCGTGAAACGTAACTTGGCGTTGGCGAGCTGGTCACGGTCTTCTGGATCATCTGCTTTACGATGAAGGGAGGCGTGTTCGGGTGGTTCGCGAGCACGCGAATGAGTCCGGCTACCTCGCTCGCCGCTGTGCCCCCGACCGCGAACTGCAGCCTGCCACCGAGCGCGGACTTGGCGCCCTTGTCGTGGTTGGGTTCGAAGGGGACCATGTCACCGACGTAGTACTCGTTGAACCGGTCCGTGATTCCGGGGGGCAGAGGCGGGAACACGTAACCCGTCAGGATTCGCGCCAGCACTTCGACGTCTGCCTGCTGGTATGTGGGTATGAGACTGCCGGTCGGGGACAGCCGCAACGTACCGTCTTCGTTGAGCTCGCTCACCCCGATCGAGAAGAGCTGCAGGAGCTCGCGCGCGTAGTTCTCGTTCGGCTTGACGCCGTTGATCTCGAAAACGTTGTTCACCCAGTTCTGGTACTTGCCGAGCTGTGGCGACAAGGTGTAGGTGAGCAGGAAGTCTTCGAAAGTGCCAAACGCGTGGTCGCGGATGCGCTGCTGGAAGTCCGCATGCGCATAGGTCCAGAAGTTCTCGGCCAGGAAGAGCTCGTGCCAGTTGTGTGCCATGCGCATGCGAAGCTGGTCGGGCGCGTCGCGAGCCTGGCGGAAGAATTCCCATCCCACCGACCACGATGTTTGCTTGTTGGAAAAGCAGAACTTCTCAGGGGTGACGGGCGGTGTCTTGTCGTCGATGCACACCAGCAGGCGCTCGGAATGGGGCTTCTGCGTGTACCGCGTGACGTTCATCGGGATCTGCTCGTCGAGCCACTGCTCGATCCCCTTCGCCTTGACCTCCGCCACCAGCGCCTCGGTCGGTCCCAACGTCGCCTGCTCCAGGAAGCGCACCACGTCCGCTTCGCGCTCCTCCTCGGTCACCGGCGCGCACATCACCACCCCGTCCAGCACGTCGCCGCGCCGCTTCGCCATGCGCACGTGCGCGGTGAGATCCACCGTGAAGCGGTGATTGGCGTCGGCGATCTGGTCG
>JADLEZ010000094.1 GCA_020845855.1 Burkholderiales bacterium | reverse complement strand
TCACCGCGTCCTTCACCAGGGCATACTTCTCGCCGAGGTTGCGATACAGCGTCAGGCGGATGCCCGCGCCCGGGCAGCCGTGGGCGGTGTCGAGCACGTGCGTGGTGAGGCGTCCCATACTCGCTCCAAAAAGGGGTACGTCCCCATTTCTAAAAAGGGGTACGTCCCCATTTCCGTCCCCATTTTTGACCCATCTCGTGGGACGATATTGTATAAATCTGCGCTCATGAGCAACCGCTTCCCGTTCGAGCCCGGCTACCCGCGCGACCTCGCCGGCCACGGCGCCGTGCCGCCGCACCCGCAATGGCCCGGCGGTGCGCGCGTCGCCGTGCAGTTCGTCCTGAACTACGAGGAAGGCGGCGAGAACAGCGTCCTGCACGGCGATCCGGCGTCGGAGACGTTCCTGTCGGAGATCGTGGGCGCCGCGCCCTTCCCCGCCCGCCACTTGAGCATGGAGTCGCTGTACGAGTACGGCTCGCGCGCCGGCGTGTGGCGGGTGCTGCGCCTGTTTCGCGAGCGGAGCATGCCGCTCACGATCTTCGGCGTGGGCATGGCGCTTGCCCGCCATCCCGACGTCGTCGACGCCTTCCTCGCCGACGGCCACGAGCTCGCGAGCCACGGCTGGCGCTGGGTGAGTTACCAGCAAATCGACGAGGACATCGAGCGGGAGCACATGGCGCTCGCGGTGAATACCATCAAGCGCCTCACTGGGCACGCGCCCGACGGCTGGTACACCGGACGCGACAGCCCGAACACGCGCCGGCTCGTCGTCGAGCACGGCGGCTTCACCTACTGCGCCGACAGCTATGCCGACGACCTGCCGTATTACGCGCCGGTGGCGACGCGGCACGGTGTGACGCCGCTGTTGATCGTGCCCTACACGCTCGACGTCAACGACATGCGCTTCACCACACCCCAGGGCTTCAACAGCGGCGAGCAGTTCTTCGCCTACCTCAAGGACACGTTCGACGTGTTGTACGCGGAAGGCGACCCGCGCGGTCTGAACGCACCGAAGATGATGTCGGTCGGCCTGCACTGCCGCATCGTGGGACACCCCGGCCGCGCCGCCGCCCTCGCCCGCTTCCTCGACTACGTGCAGCGGCACGCCGATGTGTGGGTCGCCCGGCGCATCGACATCGCGCGCCATTGGCTTGCCACTCATCCGCACGCATGACGCTCGCCGAAGCGAACGCGATGGACGAGGAGGCTTTGGTCGCCGCACTCGGCGGCGTGTTCGAGCATTCGCCGTGGGTGGCGCGCCGCGCCTGTGCGGCACGCCCCTTCGCGAGCGTGGCGGCGCTGTACGGCGCGATGGTTGCGGCGGTCGACCGCGCAAGCGAAGCGGAGAAGCTCGCCCTGCTGCGCGCCCATCCCGAGCTCGCGGGCAGGGCTGCGATCCGCGGCGAGGTGACGGCGGACTCGGCGCGCGAGCAAGCCGGCGCCGGGCTCGCGCAGTGCTCGCCGGAAGAGCTCGCGCGCATCGCCACCCTCAACGCCCGCTACCGCGCCCGCTTCGGGTTTCCGTTCATCCTCGCGGTGAAGGGCTACGACCGCGCCGGGATCCTCGCCGAGTTCGAACGCCGCGTGGACGGCGATCGCGCAACCGAGTTCGCCGAGTGTCTCGCGCAGGTGGGGAAGATCGCGCGGTTGCGGCTGGACGCGATGTTCGCGTAGGCGCTACCTGCCGAAGAGCTTCCCGAGCGCCTTCCCGACTTCGTTGGTGATCGCGGTGACCGGGGCCTTCACCGTTGCGCCGCCAGTCTTGGCTTGTGCCGGCGCCGCGCCGAGCGCGATCTGGCATGGCCCCGGGCCGCTGCCGTCCGCCCACGACAGCAAGCCCTGCGCCACCGCCGACAGCCCGCTGGTGCTGATTGCCGCACCCACACTCGCGATGACCTTGGCCGAACCGGCGGCGTCGACCGCCATGCGCGGCGACGTGAAGGGCCCGGTGACGCGCACGAGATCGGTCAAACCCGCGAAGTCGATGGAGATCCCCTTCTTCACCTTGGGCTGGAAGGTGAAATCGAGCGTCTCGTTGCGAAAATCGAGCGTACCCGATGCGGACACGCCGAGCTTGCTCGTCTCGAGCGCGATGCCGTGGTCGACTCGAGCGATCCCGTTACTCACCGGGAAGCGCACGACCAGGCAGACGAGCTCGGTCGACGGGTCGCGAGTGCGGAACGGATTGACGGCCTCGCCGATCTTGTCCCACGCCCCGACCATTTCGAGCTTCGAGTTGAGCAGCGTCGCGGGCCCGCTCACCGCGCGCACGCTGCCCGAGGCGCTGCTCGCCCATGCGTGGGGAGAGTTGCCGCGCAGCGCAAGGTTGAGCGCCACGTCGGTACTGCCGCCGCGCACCTGCCGCGGCTGTCCCGCGGCGGCGAGAAGCTCGCCCAGCGAAAGCCCCTTGCCGTCGATGCGCAAGGCGATGCTGGTGGCGTCGGGCTTGCCCGCATCGACGACGACCGTGCCGCCGAGCGTGCCGCCGAACGCGGTCACCGCGAAGTCGGATAGGTTGAGCCGCCCGTTGTCGATCGTAAAGCGCAGCCGCAGGTTGTCGTACGTGTGCCCGTCGCGCAGCGTGAGCTTCGCGATTGCGATCTTGGCGTCGGCGTCCGCCCAGCGCAGCGGCGCGAAGCTGACGGGTGTTTCCGGGAACACGTAGTCGCGCGCGGCGGGCTT
>JADLEZ010000093.1 GCA_020845855.1 Burkholderiales bacterium | reverse complement strand
TCGAGCACAAGAAGGACGTGGTGATCCTGCTCGACTCGATCACCCGCCTCGCCCGCGCCTACAACACGGTGGTGCCCGCTTCCGGCAAGGTACTGACCGGCGGTGTCGACGCCAACGCCCTGCAGCGCCCCAAGCGCTTCTTCGGCGCCGCGCGCAACATCGAGGAAGGCGGCTCGCTCACCATCATCGCCACCGCCCTGATCGACACCGGCTCGCGCATGGACGACGTGATCTACGAGGAGTTCAAGGGCACCGGCAACATGGAAATCCACCTCGACCGGCGCATGGCCGAGAAGCGGATCTACCCCTCGATCAACGTCAACCGCTCCGGCACCCGGCGCGAGGAGTTGCTGCTGAAGCCCGACATCCTGCAGAAGGTGTGGATCCTGCGCAAGCTCCTGTACCCGATGGACGAACTCGAGGCGATGGAGTTCCTGCTCGACAAGATCAAGGCGACGAAGAGCAACGCGGAGTTCTTCGACTCGATGAGACGTGGCTAAATCGCGCTGCGGGCCTTCGCCCCCGCCCACGATTTAGCCATGAAATACCCCGCCCTCTCCCGCTTGAGGGTTGGGTGAGGGTACTCAGATGACCGTATCCGCGCGCTGGCGCAGCGACGCGGGAACCTCTCTGCCGGCGGCGCGCGCCGCCTTGAGGTTTATCACGAGGTCGAATTTCACGGGCTGCTCGATCGCAAGCTCGCCCGGTTTCGTACCTTTCAGGATCCGGTCGACGAACCACGCCGCCCGCCGCCAGATCGCGACGATATCGGGGCTGTACGACATGAGCCCGCCCGCTTCCACGAAGCGGCGGAATCCGTACATCGCGGGCAGGCGATGCCGCGCGGCGATCTCCGCGACTTCCCGCATGTGCGCGTCGATCAGCCCGCTGGGCACGACCACGAGCGCCGCGGCACCGCTTGCCGCGGCAAGCGCGGGCTCGACTTCGGTAAACATGCGCACCTCGAGCGGCACGACGTCCCACTTGCTTGCACCGGCGGCGTCCTGGATGGCCTTCAATATCGATCCTCCCGACTCCGTGAGCACGGCAACTGGACCGGGACCGCGGGCGACCGCGCGCAGGAGCTCGAGCCACTTGCCGGCGAGGTCGGTGAACTGCACGCTCAAGCCGGTCAAGTTGCCGCCCGGGCGCGCGAGGCTCTGCGCATAACCCTGCGCGACGGGGTCGGACGCCGCCGCCATGACGATCGGGATCGTCGACGTTTGCCGCCTGAGTGCGGGCAGCACCGGGTCGGGGGCGATGATTACGTTGGGCTTCGTGGCGACGAGCTCGGCCGCGACGGCGTCGTAGCGTGCCGCGTTGCCCTCCGCGCCCCGCACCTCGACCACGTAATCGCGCCCCTGCACGTACCCGAGATCCTGCATTCCCTGGATCAGGGCGGCCAACGTCGGGCCCTGCAGCACCTGTGCGGTCGACCCGCCGGGGACGAAGACACCGATCTTCGCCGGCGGCCGCGCGCAGGACCACGCGAAAGGCGTGAGCACGAGGCTTGCAGCGAACGCGCGCCGGTCCATCCGATCTCCCCAAGGCTTGTTTAGGCCCGTCGACGACTCAATCTTGCCGGAGTCATCCGAATTTGTCATAATCTCTGGTTTGACGGCCCCAGACCGGGACAGCGCGTCCGCGAGCTCCATCGACCGCGGGCCAGCGGGTCCGACACCGCGAGGACACCATGAAGGACAGCATCCATCCGAAGTACAACGAAGTGCAGGTCACCTGCAGCTGCGGCAACCAGTTCAGTACGCGCTCGACGACCGCGACCAAGCAGCTCCACATCGAAGTCTGCTCGCATTGCCACCCGTTCTACACGGGCAAGCAGAAGGTGATGGACACCGCCGGGCGCATCGACAAGTTCCGCCAGCGGTATGCCGGCAAGGCAGCCGGCAAGGCCACGGCCGCCAAGTCGGCCTGACGGCGACGCGGCGTTGTTCCGCGAAAGGCAGCTTCGGCTGCCTTTTTCGTTTGACGGTTGGTACGATCACGCAGCACGGAAGATCATGCGCGCCCCCCGTCCCGACATTCCCGAGGCAATCGACCCGGAAGCCGTCAGCCCGTCGGCGCCCTACCGCGCGCTGAAGCAGTTCGGACTCGTGCTCCTGTGCGCGGCGTGGGTGGCGCTGGGCATCGCCGGCCACGACCCGTGGAAAACCGAGGATGCGACCTCCATCGGTGTCGCCACCGAGATGTCCGACAGCGGTGATTACGTCGTGCCCCGTCTCGCGGGCGAGGCCTACGTGCCGCGGCCGCCGCTCGCGTACATGGGCGGCGCGGTCGCGATCGATTTGTTCTCGCCGCCGCTGCAGACTCACAACGCGGCGCGGCTCGTGGTGGCGCTCGCGCTCGCGCTGACGCTCATCGCCACCGCCTACGCAAGCCGCGAGCTCAACGGCCGCGCCTTCCGCTGGCTGCCGGTGCTCATCCTGGTCGGCAGCATCGGCTTCTGGGACCGCGCGCACGTGCTCTCCCCCGAGCTGTTCATGACGCTGGGTGTGGCCATTGGCGTATGGGGATTGGCGCTCGCGCTGCGCAGGCCCGCGGCAGGCGGTCTCTCCCTCGGCCTGGGCATCGCCATCGCGTTCCTCGGCAACGGCTTCCTGGGTCCGCTGTGGCTCGTGCTCACCGCGTTGATCCTGCCCGCATGCGGGACCGAGTGGCGCACCCGCGCCTATCTCGTCACTGCCGTGGTGGCGCTCGTTTCCGGCGTGCTCTTGTCGCTGCCGTGGCCGCTCGCGCTCAATACCCGCGATCCCGCACTGCTCGCCCAATGGCTCGCGAGCGAGACGCCGGGCGATTACGTGTCCTGGCTGGGCAACGGCCACGCCGAGCCCTGGTACTACGCGCGCAACCTCACCTGGTTCGCGTGGCCGGCACTACCGCTCCTGCTGTGGCTTTTGTGGCTGCGGGCGCGCGGCTTCAACGGCGGGCTGCGCGGGCCCGGCATCGCGATCCCCGGCGTGCTCGCGCTCGTAATCCTCGGCAACCTGCTGGTGATGCCGGACGCGCGCCTGGCCAATGCGCTGCCGCTGCTGGTTCCGGTCGCGTTGCTCGCAGCCCTCGAGGTGGATTCCCTCAAGCGCGGATTCTCGGGCGCCCTGGATTGGTTCGGCATCTTGAGCTTCGGGCTCGCGGCGCTCTTGATGTGGGCGCTGTGGATCGATGCCTACCTGTACGGCATGCCGGCCGACGTCGCACGCTTGTTCCGCGACACCGAAGAAGGCTACCGGCCCTCGTTCCACCTGGGCAGCATGCTCGCGGCGGTCGCGCTCACCGTCCTGTGGGTCGTGCTGGTGCGCCCGGCGCGCCGCTCCAATCGCCGCGCGATCCTCAACTGGGCCGCGGGCGTGACGCTCATCTGGGGGCTCGTAACCACCATCTGGCTGCCGTACCTCGACTCGCGGCGTAGCTATCGCTGGACCGTGGAAGCGGCCGCGCGCCACGTGCCGCCGCAGGGCTGCATCGCGAGCCGCAACTTGGGCGAGCCGCAGCGCGCGCTGTTCGACTACTTCTCCGGATTGCGCACGGTGCGCGAGGAAGTCGATCCTAACAACGATTGCCCCGCGCTGCTCGTGCAGTACGGGCGGCTGTCGGCGCCGCCCGAGCCCCCCGCCGGATTCACCGCCGTGTGGAGCGGCGGGCGCCGCGGCGACGACACCGAGCGCTTCGTGCTGTACGTGAAGGACAAGCCATGAAGTTCGTCGACGAGGCGGTCATCGAGGTCGTCGCCGGCGACGGCGGCAACGGCGCGGCGTCGTTCCGGCGCGAGAAGTACGTGCCGCGCGGCGGGCCGGACGGCGGCGACGGCGGGCGCGGCGGCAGCATCTACGCCGTGGCCGACCGCAACATCAACACGCTGATCGACTACCGCTACGCGCGCATCCATCGCGCGAAGCGCGGGGAGAACGGGCGCGGCGCGGACCAGTACGGGCGCGGCGCGACCGACATCGTGCTGCGCATGCCGGTGGGCACCGTGATCAGCGACGCCGACAGCGGCGAGGTCATCGCCGATCTCGCCCGCGACGGAGCGCGCGTGCTGGTGGCAGCGGGTGGCAAGGGGGGCCTGGGCAACCTGCACTTCAAGAGCAGCACCAACCGCGCGCCGCGCCAGTTCACCAAAGGCGATCCCGGCGAGCAGCGGCGGCTGAAGCTCGAGTTGAAGGTGCTCGCGGACGTGGGCCTGCTTGGCCTGCCCAACGCGGGGAAGTCGACCTTGATCCGCGCCATTTCGGCGGCGCGGCCCAAGGTCGCGGACTATCCGTTCACCACCCTCGCCCCGCATCTGGGGGTCGTGCGCACCAGCGAAGCGAAGAGCTTCGTCGTCGCCGACATTCCCGGACTCATCGAAGGCGCATCGCAAGGCGCGGGGCTCGGCCATCGCTTCCTGCGCCATCTCGCGCGCACGCGGCTCCTGCTCCATGTCGTGGATCTCGCACCGCTGTCCGACGAAGCCGACCCGGTGCGCGACGCGCGGGCGATCGTGAAGGAACTGCAGCGCTATGATGAGGCGCTGTACGAGAAGCCGCGCTGGCTCGTGCTGAACAAGCTCGACCTCGTTCCCGAGGGTGAGCGCGCGCCGCGCGTGGCGGCGTTCGTCAAGGCGTATCGATGGAAGGGGCCCGTGTTCGCGATCTCGGCCGTCAACGGCGAAGGCTGCCGTGAAATGACGTTTGCGGTGCAGGCGTGGCTCGACGCGCATCCGGCGCCAGACGCGGCGCCTGCGGCCGACGAAGCGCCTATCGTCGTCACACCCGCACCCGTTCGCGCGCGCCGGCGGCGGACGGAGCAGCCATGAGCTTGGTCGGCCGCGCGAAGCGCGTCGTCGTCAAGGTCGGATCGAGCCTCGTCACCAACGAAGGCCGCGGCCTCGACCACGACAAGGTCGCGCACTGGGCGGAGGAGATCGCAGCACTCAGGCGCGGCGGGCGCGAGATCGTGCTGGTGTCGTCCGGCGCGATCGCCGAAGGGGTGAAGCGCCTCGGCTGGAAGAAGCGTCCGCACGCCATCCACGAGCTGCAGGCCGCGGCCGCGGTCGGCCAGATGGGCCTCGCCCAGGCGTACGAGGCCGCGTTCGCGACGTTCGATCTGCACACGGCGCAGATCCTGGTCACCCACGACGACCTTGCGGACCGGCGGCGGTACCTGAACGCGCGCACGACGCTGCGCACGCTGCTGCGCTTAAGCGTGATCCCGATCATCAACGAGAACGACACCGTCAACACCGACGAGATCAAGGTCGGCGACAACGACACGCTCGGGGCGCTCGTCGCGAACCTGATCGAGGCCGACGTGCTGGTGCTGCTCACCGATCAGCCGGGGTTGTATACCGCCGACCCGCGCAAGGATCCGTCGGCGACCCTCGTCGGCGAGGCGCGCGCCGGCGATCCGGCGCTGGAGGCGATGGCGGGCGGCGCGGGCAGCGCGCTCGGCAAAGGGGGGATGCTGACCAAGGTGCTCGCGGCCAAGCGGGCGGCACGCTCGGGTGCTTCGACCGTCATCGCGAGCGGGCGTGAGCCGAACGTGCTGACGCGCCTTGCCGCCGGCGAGGACATCGGCACCCGGCTCGTAGCCCCGACCGCATCGCTCGCCGCCCGCAAGCAGTGGCTCGCCGACCATGTGCAGCTCGCCGGGCGGCTGGTCCTGGATGCCGGCGCGGTCCGGGCGCTGGTGGCCGAGGGCAAGAGCCTGCTGCCGATTGGCGTCACCCGCGTGGAGGGCAGCTTCGAGCGCGGCGAGGTGGTCGGCTGCTGCGCCCCCGACGGCCGCGAGGTGGCGCGCGGGCTCGTGAACTACGGCGCGCAGGAGGCGGCACGAATCCTGCGTAAGCCGTCGTCGGAAATCGAATCGATCCTGGGCTACGTCGACGAGGCGGAGCTCATCCACCGGGATAACCTCGTACTGCTCGGATGACGACCATGCGGCGCTGCCTCTTCCTCCTCGCGATCGCCTTCACGGCGCTGCCGGCCGGCGCGCAAATGCTTCCCGGCCAGTGGTCCCTCGCGATGACGATGGAGGCGAACGGCCGCAAGCAGGTCTTCCCGGCGGTCGTCGACTGCATCACGCAGGCCGACATCGACGACGCCACCCGCACGCTGCCGCGGCCCGCGGGCAAGTGCACCCTGACCAACGTCGAGCGCACGCCCGAGCGCGCCACCTACGACCTCGCATGCATCAACGGCACGCTGCAGTCGCAGGGGCGAGCGGACATCGTGTTCGAGCCGGAGCGCTACTACGGCAACGTGTCGATGGCGATGACCGGCAGGGGCGCGCCGGCCCAGATGGTGCTGATCTCGGTGGTGGCGCGGCGGACGGGCGCTTGCCAGAAGTAGGATCAGGTTAAGTTAATTTAAATGGGGTCAGAGTCGATACTCTGCTGCATGACCTACGCGCGAGTCCGCACGAGAAGTATCGACTCTGACCCCATTTACGAAACGAGTATCGACTCTGACCCTATTTAGCGGGTTCCGCGTACGACTCGGGCATCTCCGGGTGCTGCACGCCGTATAGCCGCTGCCGCCGCGTCTGCGGCTTCGCGTAAAGGAAGCGCTCGAGCTCGAGCAGCGCGCGCCGATACGACTCGCGCTTGAACTCGATCACGGTGTCGAGGGGAATCCAGTACTCGTGCCAGCGCCAAGCGTCGAACTCAGGGTGCTCCGAGGCGCGCAGGCTCACGTCGTTGTCGCGCCCGACCAGGCGCAGCAGGTACCAGATCTGCTTCTGGCCGCGATAGCTGCCGCGCCACTCGCGCTTGATCCAGTGTTGCGGAACCTCGTACCGCAGCCATTCGCGCGTACGGCCGAGAACCCTCACGTGGCGGGATTCGAGCCCCACTTCCTCGCGCAACTCCCGGTACATCGCTTGCTCGGGCGTTTCGCCCGAATTGATGCCGCCTTGCGGAAATTGCCACGAATGCTCGCGGATCCTCTTACCCCAGAAAACCTGGTTCTTGGCGTTGACGATGACGATGGCGACGTTCGGGCGATAGCCGTCACGGTCCAGCATCGGTGCCACCTTGATGCAAGTCGAATTGACCCGATTGTTGCACAGGATCGGACGGCCTGCCAAGACGACCGTTCTAACCCATTGAATTCAAGACGATTCTTGGGGGACTACTGAGATGATTAAGACGCGGTCGCGGCGAACCACTTTCACCTCGACCGGGCGCGCGATCGTGTCCGCCGACAGCGCGCGCTGGAGGCCGTCGATGTCCGCCACCGGCGCGCCGTCGAGCGTCACGATGACGTCGCCACGGACAAATCCCGCCGCCGCCGCGGGCGAGCCGCGTTCGACGGTTTCGATGCGCACCCCGGATTCGCGGGGCAGGTCGAAGTGGCGCACGATCCGTCGCGGCAGCGCCAGCGTGTGCCCGCCGACCCCCAGCCGCGCCCGCCGGACCCGCCCGTCGCGGATCAACGCGATTGCGACCCGCTCGGCGGTCGATGCCGCGATGGCGAAGCAGATGCCCTGCGCACCCGCGATCACTGCGGTGTTGACCCCGATCACGTCGCCGCGCGCGTCGACCAGCGGCCCGCCGGAATTGCCCGGATTGAGCGAGGCATCCGTCTGCAGCACGTTGTCGAGCAGGCGCCCGGTTTGCGCGCGCATCGAGCGGCCGAGGGCGCTGACGATACCTGCCGTTACCGTATGCTGGAAGCCGAGCGGGCTGCCGACCGCGATCGCGATCTGCCCGACCCGCACCCGCGAGGAGTCGCCGAAGCGGATCCACGCGAAGTCTGCGGCATGGACTTTGAGCACCGCGAGGTCGGAGTCGGGGTCGTCGCCGACGATGCGCGCGTCCGCGGCGCGCCCGTCGGGCAACGTGACCTCGATGGCCGCCGCGCCGCCGGCGACGTGGCTGTTGGTCACGAGATACCCGTCCGGCGTGATGAGGAAACCCGAGCCCGCGCCGTCGCGGCCCTTGCCGCGGCGGACGTGCACGTGGGCGACGGCGGGCGCCACGCGCGCAACGGCACCGCTCACCGCATGCGAGTAGGCGTCGAGCAGGTCGCGGTCGGTGGGAGCGTCGGGGGCTGGCCCGCCGCGGGGAAGGTCGAGGGGCATGGCGAAGAAGGTGACGGTGGCGGCGCTCGCTTTCAAGGCGACCTGCTAGACTGACCCATCGCGCGCAAGCCGGTATCAGGGACACTCGATGAAGACCGTCGTGGCCGTCGTGGCGCTCGCCGCCGCGTGTAGCGGCGCGCAAGCGCAGAAGCTCCTGACCTCGTACAGCACGCTGACGACGACGGCGGCGCAGCAGGCGGCGCAGGCGGCGCTCGCGCATTGCCAGAAGGCGGGCTACACCGTCACGGTGGCGGTGGTCGATCGCGGCGGGATCGCGCTCGCGCTGCTGCGCGACAACCTCGCTGGCCCCCATACGGTGCAGACCGCCATCGGCAAGGCGGCCACGGCGGTGAGCTTTCGCACCGATACCACCGAGCTCGCCGCGATGACGCAAGCCGGTCGCCCGCAAAGCGGCATCCGCGAGCTGCCCCAGGTGGTGGCCGTGGGCGGCGGCATGATGATCCGCGCCAAGGGCTCGCTGGTCGGCGGCATCGGCGTATCGGGCGCGCCGGGCGGGGACGCCGACGACGCGTGCGCGAAGGCCGGGATCGCGGCGATCAGCGACGCGATCGAGCTCGAGTAGGGCATGCGATGGGGTGATCCCGTAGCCCCTTCGCTGTCGTGATCCGCTACCCGCGCGGTCCCTTCGCGAGCTGTGCGTTCACCGCCTGCAGGAACTCCGCGAGGTTGATCGGCTTGCCGATGTAGCCGTCGAACCCGGCCTCGGTGATGAGCGTGCGGTCCTGTTGCATGACCGACGCGGTCACCGCGATCACCGGGATGCGCGCGGTCGCCGGATTGCCGCGCAGCACCTTGAGCGCGTCGATGCCGTTCATCTTCGGCAACTGGATGTCCATCAGAATCAACTCGGGCGACTTCTCGTTGGCGAGCACGATGCCGTCCTCGGCCGTCGTCGCTTCCAGCGTCGTATGCCCCTTGACCTGCAACACATCGCGCACGAGCTTCATGTTGCGGGGGTTGTCCTCGACGATGAGAATCACGCTCATGGTTTGGTATCCGGTATCGTGAAAAAGAAGGTCGATCCCTTGCCGAGCTCGCTTGTCACCCAGATGCGACCGCCGTGCAGCTCGACGAAGCGGCGGGTCAACGCGAGGCCGAGGCCCGTGCCTTCGGCCTTGCTCGTGTAATCGGCACCGACCTGGCGGAACTCCTCGAACACCGCTTCCTGGTCCGCAGGTGCAATGCCGATGCCGGTGTCGCTCACCGAAACCTGCACGGCGTCCCCCTCGCGCGTCGCCTTCACCTCCACGCGGCCGCCGTCGGGCGTGAACTTCACCGCGTTGGACAGGAGGTTGAGCAGGATCTGCTTGAACTTGCGCTCGTCGGCGGTGATCTGCCCGAGCTCGGGCGCAGCGTCGAGCGCGAGCGCGATGCCGTGCTTCATCGCGCGCTCGCGGATCAGCGTCATGGCGTCCGCGAGCGCCACTGGCAAGTCGAACTGCGACGGCTCCAGGTCCATCCGCCCCGCCTCGACCTTCGACAGGTCGAGTACGTCGTTGATGAGGTTCAACAGGTGCTTGCCGGAGGTGTGGATATCCTTGAGGTAGTCGTCCTGCTTCGCGTTGAGCTCGCCGAACAGCCGCGCGAGCAGCACTTCCGAGAAGCCGATGATCGCGTTCAGCGGCGTGCGCAGCTCATGCGACATCGACGCGAGGAACGCCGACTTGTGCTTGTTGGCGACCTCGAGCTCGGCGCTCTTCTGGCGGATCTCGCCGACCAGGCGCGCGTTCTGGATCGCGATCACGGCCTGGTCGGCGAAGGTCCGCAGCAACGAAGTCTCCTTCTCGCTGAAGGGGCCGGCGAGGTCCCGCGCGACCCAGATGGCGCCGATGCCCTTGCCTTCCCAGATCATGGGCGCGCCGATGGCGGCCTTGATCCCGAAACCGGTCATGATCTGGCGTCCGAGCGCCGGCACCTCGTCGAGCGAGGCATAGTGGACCACGCTGCGCATCGCGATGGCGGTGCCGGTGCCCGTGGTCGCCTCCGCCGTATGCGGATAGTACGAGCGGACGTGCTGAGCGTTCGGCCCGAGGTAGGCGCCCAGGTGCACCAACCCGTCGTCGCCGACGAGATCGATCACCGCGACCTTTCCGGCGAACAGGTGCTCGCAGGACTGGACGATCTTCTCGAACACCGGGGTCGCATCGGCGATCGAGCTCGAGATCGCGGCCAGCACCTCGCCCGATGCGCGCTGCTGGTCGAGCGCCTCCTTGGTCTCCGACAGTAGCCGCACGTTCTGGATCGCGATCACCGCCTGGGCCGCGAACGTCGCCACGAGCTCGCGCTCGCGAACGGAGAACGGTCGCACTTCCTTGCGCCACATGACGAACGCGCCGACCGACTCGCCCTCGCGGACCATGGGCACGCCGAAGATGCTGCGAAAGCCGAACAGCTGCTGCGCCTCGTGCCAGGTGTACGCCGGATCGTTCCGCGCGTCCTCGATGTAGGCAACCTGCCCCGTCTTGGCGACCATGCCGACCACCGACCCCTGGCCCGGGAGGACCGGGTGCTGCTTCATGAATTCGATCTGCGCGCCTTCGGCGCCGTACGCGGCCACCAGCTCGTACGCGTCCCCGCGGCGAAGGTAGATCCCCCCCTTGTCCGACTTGCATAGCGTCGTCGCGTTGGTGATCAGCGCTTCGAGCACCGGCTGCAGCTCGAACGTCGTGCGGCTGATCGTCTTCAGGACCTCGGCCGTGGCAGTCTGCTGTTCGAGCGCCTCCTGGGTCTGCTTGAACAGGCGCACGTTGTCGATGGCGATCGCTGCTTGCCGTGCGAACGTCTGAACGAGTGCCACCTGGTCGGGCGGGAACAGCACGGGCTCCATTCTCGCCAGCACGATCGCGCCATAGGCGCCGCTTTCACGCGTCAGCGGAACAGCGAGCACCGCCCGGCAACCGAAGCGCAGCATGTTCGCTCGCGCGCCCGCGAACTCCGTGTCGAGCAGCGGCACGATGTCCGCGAAGTGGATCGTCTGCTGATCCACGACAGCGCGACCGGAGATCGACGTGCGGTCGAGCAGCACCGGGTCGCCCGGCAAATCCGCCGTCCCGGCGTCCGATGTGCGCGCCGCCGCCACCACGAGGTCGTTGCCGTCGATCAGCATCACGCGCGAGAACGGCGCATGGCACAGCTGCGCAGCGCGCTCGGCCACCGCATCCAGCACGGGCTGCACGTCGGTGGGCGAGCTCGAAATGACCCGCAGGATCTCGCTGATCGCCGTCTGCTGCTCGAGCGAGTTCTGCAGCTCGTGCGTGCGCTCCTCGACCTTGCGCTCGAGGCCGGCATACGACTCCTTGAGCTGCGTGGTCATGCGGTTGAAGCGGTCGGCCAGCCCCTCGAGCTCGTCGCCCGTGCGCACGACGATGGTCTGGTCGAGGTTGCCTTCGCCGATGCGCTGCGCGCCGTCGGCCAGCGTGCGGATCGGGCGCACCATGCCGCGGGCGAGGGCGAGCGCGCACAGCGCCGAGATCACGAGGCCCGCCAGGAGCAGCAGCGCGGTGCGCGCGAACGACGCGTTGAGCTTCTCGGTCACCTCGGCAAGCGGCTGCTCGGCGAACACGCTCCAGCCGAGCGGGTCGATGCGCGCGCTCGACGTCAGCACTTCCACACCGCCCAAGTCGCGCGACACCATCGCCTGGTCTTCCTGCGCGACCTTGCCCAGCGCCGTCTGCACGTGCTCGAGGTCGGCCATCGGGGTCTTGCGCAGGACGAGGCCGATGTCCGGATGCGCCACCAGGAAGCCCTTGTCGTCGACGACGTAAGCCACCCCCTTGTCGCCGATCTTGATGCGCGACACGACGTCCCAGATGAACTTCAGGTTGATGTCGGCGATCGTGACCGGGCCGGTGTCGCTGCCCGAGCGCACCGCGATGGTCATGTACGGCTCGGTTTCCTTGCGGAAGTACACGGGCCCCGTCCACGCCTTGCCGCGCTTCGCGTTGCGGAACGCGGGCTCCTGCGAGCGGTCCTTGCCCGAGCCGATCACGTCCATGCCCAGGCGCGAGACCGCCACCTGCTCCCGCCCCTGGCCGTCGAGCTGCGCGATGTCGGTCACTTCCGGCACCTGGCGCAGGAGCTTGAGGAACTCGATGCGGCGCAGCTCGACGTCGCTCGCGTCGAGCTGGGGCAGCGCGGCGTAGGACAGCTGCTGCTCGATCTGGCGTATGTACTGCTCGATGCGCGACGCCGCGGCGATCGCCTTTTCGTGCTGCAAGTCGCCGAGCGCGGTCTTCTGCTCCTGGTAGCTGAAGTACACGCTGATGCCGCCGGACACGAGCAGCGCCCCGCTCACGAGGCTCAAGATCAGCAGCAGGTACTTTCGGAACAGCCGGCCCTGGCGCAGGCGGCGCGGCACCTGCGCTTCGCGAGGCGACGCGATGCTTGCCGGGACAGGTTCGCTGCCGTTACGCATTACCCGATCGTCTCTTTCGCGCGGAGGCCGCCGGAGGAGCCGCCGCTGCCGGTGCAGGGTGCGCAAGTGTGGCACGGCCGGGCCGGGG
>JADLEZ010000092.1 GCA_020845855.1 Burkholderiales bacterium | reverse complement strand
CAATACACGCTACTGGGAGTGGGTGCGCTGGCCGCGCTGGCGGGCGTGCTGATCCTGATCCAGCGCGTGCGCACGATCTTCCAGGGCAGGGTCGCCGAAGGCGTGGTGGTCGGCGCGAAAAAGTCGGTGCACTCCATCGACCGCGGCAAGACGCACTACGTCTCGCACGCAGTGTACGAGTTCACGCACGACGGCAAGACCTTCCGTTGCGAATCGTCGTTCGGCGACAAGGCGGGGATTCGCGAAGGCACGCGGGTGCGCGTGCGCTACCTGCCGTCCGACCCGCAGGGCACGGCGGAGATCGACTCGATCCCGGCGATGTGGGGCTTTCCCGTGGTTGGGCTCGTGGTCGGCGCGATCTTCATCGCGTTCGCCCTGTACGACGCGGGCTACCTCGGGCGGTAGCGGCCGCCGCGCGCGTCGTCACCCACCGAGCTTGCGCTTGAGGATCGCGTTCACCTGCGCGGGGTTGGCCTTGCCCTTCGACGCCGCCATGACCTTGCCGACCAGCGCGTTGAACGCCTTCTCCTTGCCGGCGCGGAACTCGGCGACGATGCCGGGATTCGCGGCGATCGCCTCGTCGACCACCTTCCCGAGCGTGCCTTCGTCGGAGATCTGGCGCAGACCCCTCTTCGCGATGATCGCGTCGGCGTCGCCCTCGCCGGCGAACATCGCGTCCAGCACCTCCTTGGCGAGCTTGCCGGAGACAGTGCCGTCGGCGATGCGCTTGAGAAGCCCGTCGATCGGCGGCGCACGCTCGATGTCGAGCTCCAACCGGTGGAGCGTGGCGGACAGCTCGCCGACCTGCCAGTTGGCGGCGACCTTCGCGTCGACGCCGGCCTCGATCGTGCGCTCGAAGTACTCGGCCATCGGACGGCTGCCCACGAGCTGGGTCGCGGCGTCCGCCGCAACGCCAAGGGCCACGTAGCGCTCCCGTTTCGCCTCCGGCAGCTCCGGCATCGCGGTTCTTACGTGGTCGATCCACGCTTCGTCGATCACGAGCGGCGGCAGGTCGGGGTCGGGGAAGTAGCGGTAGTCCTGCGCGTCTTCCTTGCTGCGCATCGAGCGCGTCTGCCGGCGGTCGGGGTCGTACAGGCGCGTCTCCTGCACGACCGTGCCGCCGTCCTCGAGCAACTCGATCTGGCGGCGCGCCTCGTAGTCGATCGCGTCCTGCATGAAGCGGAAGCTGTTGAGATTCTTGATCTCGCAGCGGGTGCCGAGGTCGGCGTCGCCGGAGGGACGCACGGAGACGTTCGCGTCGCAGCGGAAGCTGCCTTCCTGCATGTTGCCGTCGCAGATGCCGATCCAGCGCACGAGGCCGTGCAGCGTCTTGGCGTAAGCCACCGCCTCGTCCGAGCTGCGCAGGTCGGGCTCGGACACGATCTCCAGAAGCGGCGTGCCGGCGCGGTTGAGATCGATGCCGCTCATGCCGTGGAAGTCTTCATGGAGCGACTTGCCGGCGTCCTCCTCGAGGTGCGCGCGGGTGAGCCGCACACGCAATTCGCCGCGCGTGGGCGAGACGATGGCGACACTGCCGCCCGCCACCACGGGAATCTCGAACTGCGAGATCTGGTAGCCCTTCGGCAGGTCGGGATAGAAGTAGTTCTTGCGCGCGAACACGCTGCGCCGGTTCACCGTGCCGCCGACCGCGATGCCGAAGCGGATCGCGCGCTCGACCGCGCCGCGATTGAGCACCGGCAGCACGCCGGGCAGTGCGATGTCCACCGCGGAGGCCTGCGAGTTGGGCGCGGCGCCGAACGCGGTGGACGCGCCCGAGAAGATCTTCGCCGCGGTCGACAACTGCGCGTGCGTTTCGAGGCCGATGACGATTTCCCAATTCGTCATGTCGATGGCGCCTTGAGGTGCCAATCGGTCGCGTGCTGGAACTGGTGCGCGACGTTCAGGAGCTTCGCCTCGGCGAAGGCGGGACCCTGGATCAGCAGCCCGATCGGCAGGCCGCGCCGGTCGAAGCCGCAGGGAATCGACATGCCGGGCATGCCGGTCAGGTTGCCCGCAATGGTGAAGATGTCGCCCAGGTACATCTGCACCGGGTCGTCGACCCTGTCGCCGAGCTTGAACGCCGGCGCCGGCGCGACCGGGCCCATCAGCACGTCGCATTGCGTGTACGCGCGCGAAAAGTCGCCGGCGATCAGGCGGCGCACCTGTTGCGCCTTGAGGTAGTACGCGTCGTAGTAGCCGTGCGACAGCACGTAAGTGCCCACGAGGATGCGACGCTTGACTTCGGCGCCGAAGCCCTCCGCGCGCGTCTTCTTGTACATGTCGAGGAGGTCGGTGTAGTTCGCGGCGCGATGGCCGTAGCGCACGCCGTCGAAGCGCGACAGGTTCGACGACGCTTCGGCCGGCGCAATCACGTAATACACCGGCACCGACAGCTTGACGTTGGGCAGCGCGACGGGAACCGTGGTCGCGCCGAGCTTGCGGAACTGCGCAAGCGCTTGCTCGATCGCGGCGGCAACGTCATCGTCAACGCCTTGACCGAAGTACTCGGCCGGCATGCCGATGCGCAGGCCCGCGAGCGGCTGCGCAAGCGCGCGGGCATAGTCCTCGCGCGGGCGGTCGAGCGAGGTCGAGTCCCGCGCGTCGTGTCCCGCCATCGCGTTCAGCATCAGCGCGCAGTCTTCCGCGCTGCGCGCGAATGCGCCGGGCGTGTCGAGGCTCGACGCGAACGCGACCAGGCCGTAGCGCGAGCACACGCCGTAGGTCGGCTTGATGCCGCAGATGCCGGTGAGCGAGGCGGGCTGGCGGATCGAGCCGCCGGTGTCGGTGCCGGTGGCGGCGGGCACGAGGCGCGCGGCGACGGCGGCGGCCGAGCCGCCCGAGCTGCCGCCGGGAACGTAGTCCGTGTTCCATGGATTGCGCACCGGGCCGAAGTAGGAGCTCTCGCTGGACGAACCCATCGCGAACTCGTCCATGTTGGTCTTGCCGACCAGCACCGTGCCCGCGACGCGCAAGCCGCTGACGACGTGCGCGTCGTAGGGCGCCACGAAGTTGGCGAGCATGCGCGAGCCGCAGGTGGTCTTCACACCGGCGGTCATCAGCACGTCCTTGTGCGCGATGGGAACGCCGGTGAGCGGGGGAGCGTCGCCCTTGGCGAGCTGCGCGTCGGCGGCCTTCGCCTGGCCGAGCGCGCCCTCGGCGTCGACGGTGATGAACGCGTTGTAGCGGGCTTGCGCAGCGTCGATGCGGGCAAGCGTGTCGCGCGTGACTTCGACGGCGGAGACGCGCTTCGAGCGCAGCGCGGCGGCGAGCTCGGCGAGGGTCCCGGTGAGCATCGTTATTCGATGACCCGCGGCACCAGGTACAACCCGTCCTCCACCGCCGGCGCCGCGGCCTGGAAGCGCGCGTGCTGGTCGCGCTCGGTCACGGCGTCCGCGCGCAGCGGCAGCGCCACGTCCTGCGCGTGGGCCATGGGCGTGACGCCCGTCGTGTCGACGGCGAGGAGTTGGTCGACCAGCGCGAAGATCGCCTGGAGCTTGCCGTGAACCTCCGTCGCCTCCCGCGCGTCGATGTCGATGCGCGCGAGGTGGGCGATGCGCTGTACGTCGGACAGGGTCAGGGCCATGAATCTTTCCGCCCGAAACGGTCCGCCAAGGACGTTACGGCGCGCGCATTCGGTCGGCGGGGCGGCGGATCGCCGCGGTGGCCCGCCCGGCTCGGACGGATCACGGCAAAAACCGAGCCAAATCAGTGCGTCGGACAAAGATGGAATGCTATCATAATCGACAACCTTTTGACCTCCCCGCGCCCTCGCGCGGCGCGCTGCCCCGCGCGCTGCCACTTTGCCGGATTCACCTTTCACCCGGATTCACGATTAAATGCTCGAGTTTTTCAAAGGTTACTTCGGCAGCGACCTCGCGATCGATCTCGGCACCGCCAACACCCTCATCTACGTCCGCGGCAAGGGCATCGTGCTGAACGAGCCCTCGGTCGTCGCGATCCGCCAGGAGGGCGGTCCGAACGGCAAGAAGGTGATCCAGGAGGTCGGCCTCGCAGCGAAGCAGATGCTCGGGCGTACGCCCGGCAACATCACCGCGATCCGCCCGATGAAGGACGGCGTGATCGCCGACTTCACGGTGACCGAGCAGATGCTGAAGCAGTTCATCAAGAAGGTGCTCGAGTCGCGGCTGTTCTCGCCGTCCCCGCGCATCATCATCTGCGTGCCCTGCGGCTCGACCCAGGTCGAGCGGCGCGCCATCCGCGAGTCCGCGCTAGGCGCCGGCGCGTCCAAGGTCTACCTCATCGAGGAGCCGATGGCGGCGGCGATCGGCGCCGACCTGCCGATCTCGGACGCAACCGGCTCGATGGTGGTCGACATCGGCGGCGGCACCACCGAGGTCGGCGTGATCTCGCTGGGCGGCATGGTGTACTCGGGCAGCGTACGCGTGGGTGGCGACAAGTTCGACGAATCCATCGTCAACTACATCCGCCGCAACTACGGCATGCTGATCGGCGAGACCACCGCCGAGCTCATCAAGAAGACCATCGGCTCCGCGTTTCCCGGCTCCGAGGTGAAGGAGATGGAGGTCAAGGGCCGCAACCTGGCCGAGGGCATCCCGCGCAGTTTCACGGTGTCGTCCAACGAGATCCTGGAGGCGCTGACCGATCCGTTGAACAGCATCGTGTCCGCGGTCAAGAGCGCGCTGGAGCGCACCCCCCCCGAGCTTGGCGCGGACATTGCTGAGCGGGGGATGGTGCTGACCGGCGGCGGCGCCTTGCTCCGCGACGTCGATCGGCTATTAATGGAAGAGACGGGGCTGCCGGTTATCGTCGCCGACGACCCCCTGACCTGCGTGGTGCGCGGATGCGGCAAGGCGCTCGAGAACATGGAAAAGCTGTCGACGATCTTTACGTCGGACTGAGCAGGGTCAGATTCGAATTTCGTCTTGCGGGCGAAACGGCAGGGTTCGGCAATGTTGGCGACGGCGCAGCAGAAATTCGGCTCTGACCCTACTTCTTGCGAGGAAAATAGGGTCAGAGTCGATTCTCTGCTACTCCTCGGCATGGAAATGGGGACGTACCCTATTTATCGTGGTCCAGGAGGTGCAGTTCACCCAGGCCACGCACCAACGATAAATAGGGTACGTCCAGGTACGTCCCCATTTCCTGGGTCAGAGCCGACTTTCGTCGGACGAGTCCGGGGCCCACCATGAAGTACGTTGACGAAAGTCGGATCTGACCCTTTGCACCACGTCTCCGCCGATCCGCCTCCCTTCTTTCACCGCGGCCTGTCGCCGCTCGCGCGGCTTGCGTTCGTGGGTCTCGTGTCCGTCGCACTCATGTTCGCCGACACGCGCTTCCGCTACCTCGAAGGCGTGCGCCAGGCCGTCGCGGTCGCGCTCTACCCTGTCCAGCGCGCCGTGCAGCTCCCCGGAGAGGCGCTGGCCTGGGTCGGCGCGTACTTCGCCTCCAAGCGCGAGCTGACCGACGAGAACGAACGGCTCGAGAAGGAGCGAGTCGCGCAGTCGCAGTCCACACAGGAGTTCGCGCGCCTCACCGAGGAGAACCGCAGCCTGCGGGCACTTCTCGAGCTTTCCCGGCGCTACGACGGTGCGGCGACGGCGGTCGAGGTGCTCTACACCGGTCGCGATCCGTTCACCCAGAAGGTGTTCGTCAACCGCGGTAGCGACGCTGGGATCCAGGCCGGCTTTGCCGTGATCGACGGCGTCGGCGTGGTCGGCCAGGTGACGCGCGTGTATCCGGCGATGGCGGAAGTCACGCTGGTCACCGACAAGGACCACGCGGTGCCCGTGCGCGTCGAGCGCAGCGGTGTGCGCGCCGTGTACTTCGGCGCCGGCGCGGGCCGCCCGCCGGAGCTGCGCTTCATGGCCCCTACCGCCGACATCCGCCCGGGCGACAAGCTCCTGACCTCGGGCATCGACGGCACCTACCCCCCGGGGATCGCGGTGGCGCAGGTCGAGTCGGTCGACCGCGAGACGGGCCAGATGTTCGCGAAGATCGCGGTGCGCCCGCTCGCCGGCGCCGACCGCAGCCGGCACCTCCTGGTGCTCGGGCAGAGGGTGACGCAGCCGCCGCGGCCGGAGGAGGCCAACGACGGCGAGGTGGTGAAGAAGGGCCGTGGCAAGGGGCGTCGCGGATCCTGACAGAATGAACGTTCTTTCCCGCGCCGCCGTGCCGACCCCCGCCCGCCCCGAGGAAATCCTGCGGCAGGTGAACCCTTGGTTCATCCTGCTCACGTTCTTCGTGGCGCTGCTCTTGAACCTCGTCCCCGCGTCGGGCCTCGTGCTCGCGCTGCGGCCGGATTTCCTCGCGCTCGTCATCCTGTACTGGTGCATCCAGGAGCCGCGCTACGTCGGTGTGGGCGTGGCGTGGCTGCTCGGCATGGTGATGGACGTTGCCGACGCGACCGTGTTCGGACAGCACGCGCTCGCGTACGCGGTGCTCGCCTACGCCGCGGAGTACTTCCGCCGGCGCGTGCTGCGCTTCCCGCTGTGGCAGCAGGCGCCGCAGGTCGCCGTGCTGCTTGTCATGTGCTCGGGTCTCGTGCTTCTCGTGCGCGTCGTCGGCGGCGCCGCGCTCCCGGGCTGGATCTACGCGGCGCCGCCAGTCGTGGGCGCGCTGCTGTGGCCGCTCCTGTCGGTGCTCCTGCAGTTACCGCAGCGTCCGACGCGCTCTCCGGGTGAGCTCTAAAAGCATGATCGGCCGTCGCCTGTTCGCCTCGCGCAACAACGAATACCCCCACTTCGGCGGGTCGGAGATGCGCAACGCCGAGCGCGAAGTCTTCTTCTTCCGCCGCCGGCTCGTGGTCGCCGCGCTGCTCGCGTTCCTCGCCTTCGCGGGTCTTTTCGGCCGCTTCGTGTACCTGCAGGTGTTCAAGCACGAGCACTACCGCATGCTGGCGGAGTCGAATCGGGTGGCGATCGTGCCGGTCGCGCCCAACCGCGGCGTCATCACCGACCGCCACGGCGTCGTGCTCGCGCAAAGCTACTCGGCGTACACGCTCGAGCTCACGCCCTCGCGCATCCGCAACCTCGACGCGACCATCGACGAGCTCGCCACCATCGTCGAGATCCAGCCGCGCGACCGCAAGCGGTTCCGCAAGCTCCTCGACGAGGCCAAGAACTTCGAGAGCATGCCGCTGCGCACGCGGCTGTCGGACGAGGAGGTCGCGCGCTTCGCCGTCAACCGCTACCGCTTCCCGGGTGTCGAGATCAAGGCGCGCCTGTTCCGCCAGTACCCGTACGGCGAAGTCGCGTCGCACGTCATCGGCTACATCGGGCGCATCACCGAAAAGGACCTCGAGCGCATCGCGTCGTGGGACGAGACCGCGAACTACAAGGGCTCCGACTACATCGGCAAGGTCGGCGTGGAGCTCTCCTACGAGCGCGAGCTGCACGGCACCACCGGGGTCGAGGAAGTCGAGGTCGACGCCGGCGGGCGCGCGGTGCGCACGCTCTCGCGCACGCCGCCGATCTCCGGCAACAACCTGCGCCTGTCGCTCGACATCCGGCTGCAGGCAGCCGCGGAAGCCGCATTCGGCGACCGCCGCGGCGCGCTGGTCGCGATCGAGCCCGCGACCGGCGATATCCTCGCCTTCGTGTCCAAGCCGGGGTACGACCCTAACCTCTTCGTCGAGGGCATCGATTCCGCGAACTGGGAGGCGCTGAACGAGTCGCCCGACAAGCCGCTTTTGAACCGCCCGCTGCGCGGCGCGTACCCGCCCGGCTCGACGATCAAGCCGTTCCTCGCCCTCGGCGCGCTGGCTTCGGGCAAGCGCACCCCGCAGCAGTCGATCAGCGACCCCGGCTACTTCCAGCTCCCCGGCTCGTCGTACCGCTTCCGCGACGACAAGGTCGGCGGCCACGGCTCGGTCGACATGTACAGGTCGATCGTGGTCTCCTGCGACACGTACTACTACGTGCTCGCGAGCGAGACCGACATCGACGACACCGCGCGCTGGCTCACCCAGCTCACGTTCGGGCGCAAGACCGGTGTGGACATCGAAGGCGAGCTTCCCGGCGTGCTGCCGTCGCGGGAATGGAAGCGCACGCGCTTCGCCGGCGAGAAGTACCGCGACGAGCACCGCAAGTGGTACCTGGGCGACTCCATTTCCGCCGGCATCGGCCAGGGCTACAACGCGTTCACGCCGATGCAGCTCGCCACCGCGATGGCGATCGTCGCCAACGACGGAGTGGCGTTCAAGCCGCATCTGGTCAAGAACATCGTGAACCTGAAGACCGGCGAGGAGCGCACCGTCGCGCCGACCCCGACGCACACCCTCAACGTGAAGCCCGAGCACCTCGCGCTCATCAAGAACGCGTTCGTCGGCGTGAACAAGGAGGGCACCAGCGCCCGGGCGTTCGCTGGGGCCCTCTTCACGTCGGGCGGCAAGACCGGGACCGCGCAGGTGTTCTCGCTCAAGGGCGAGAAGTACGTCGCGCACAAGATCGACGAGCGCCTGCGCGACCACGCATGGTTCGTGGCCTACGCGCCCGCGGACAAGCCGCGCATCGCGCTCGCGGTACTGGTCGAGAACGGCGGCTTCGGCGCGCAGGCCGCGGCGCCGATCGCGCGCAAGGTGCTCGACTACTACCTCCTCGGCAAGGCCGAGCCGGGCCCGGCCATCACCGCCCCGGCGCGCGAAGGGGAGGACGAGGGTGACTAGGCGTGTTCGTCTGCAAATT
>JADLEZ010000091.1 GCA_020845855.1 Burkholderiales bacterium | reverse complement strand
GCCCCGACTCTCATCATCCCTGCCTCTGCAGGATATTCGAGAACTCCTCGATGAACGTCTCGAACCGCGTGGCGAGCCGGTCGACGTCGTGCGTGTAGCGGTTGTAGCCGATCACCGCAGGAATCGCGGCGAAGAGGCCGATGGCGGTCGCGATCAACGCCTCCGCGATGCCGGGCGCCACGTTGGCCAGCGTGGCCTGGCTCACGTTGGCGAGCCCGCGGAACGAATTCATGATGCCCCACACCGTGCCGAAGAGGCCGATGTACGGCGACACCGAGCCCACGGTGGCGAGCCCCGCGAGGTTGGCCTCGAGCGCGTCGATCTCGCGCTGGTACGCGGCACGCATCGCGCGCCGGGCGGAATCGAGGGTGACCAGCGAGGCACTGCCCTGCTTGCGGTGCTTCGCGTATTCGCGGAAGCCGGCGGTGAAGATGTGCTCGATGCCGCCGCCGGTACGCGCCTGCGCCGTGCGCTGGTAGAGCTCCGCGAGGTCGCCGCCCTTCCAGAAATCGTCCTCGAAACGGTCGGTGTCGCGCGCGGCGCGTCTGAGCTGGAACATCTTGATGAAGATCTGCCACCACGACCACAGCGACAGCAACCCGAGCAGCGCGATGACCGCCTGCACCACGACGGACGCCTGCATGACGAGCGTTACGAACGACAGGTCGGCGTGCACGTTCAAGCGGCGGTCTCCAGGCGAATTGCGAGGGGGATTGGGATGCGTACCGGGCGCCAGCGGGCGGCGGAAAGGCAGGCCAGCGTCACGCGCGCCGCGGCCAGCACGGTCGCGCCGCGACGGACTTCCTGCCGGGCGACCAGCCGGCTGGCGCCACGGTCCAGCACTTCGACCGTGACCTCCAGCGTGTCGTTCAATTGGCCGGGCACGAAAAAATCGATCTCGCAGCGATGCACCACGAACACGACCCCGTGCTCGCGTGCCACCGCCGCCACCGGGAAGCCGAGCGCTTCCAGCCACTCGCTGCGGGCGCGCTCCATGAACTTCAGATAGTTGGCGTAGTAGACGACACCGGCGGCGTCGGTGTCCTCGTAGTAAACGCGAACCGGGAAACGGAAGGGTTGCGCGGCGATCATTCCGTAAAGAGGTCGCTCACGCCGCTCGGCGGCGTCAACCCGAAGTGCCGGAACGACAGCGCGGTGGCCACCCGCCCGCGCGACGTGCGCTGCAGGAACCCCTGCTGGATCAGGAACGGCTCCAGCACGTCCTCGATCGTGTCGCGCTCCTCGCCGATTGCCGCCGCGAGATTGTCGACGCCGACCGGCCCGCCGGCGAACTTGGACAGCACGGTGGACAGGAGCTTGCGGTCCATGACGTCGAGGCCCGAGGCGTCGACGTCGAGCATCGACAGCGCGGCGTCGGCGACCGCGAGCGTCACTTCGCCCTGCGCCTTGACCTCCGCGTAGTCGCGCACGCGCCGCAGCAGCCGGTTGGCGATGCGCGGCGTGCCGCGCGAGCGGCGGGCGATCTCGCGCGCGCCGTCGGCGTCGACCTTGATGCCGAGCAGCGCCGCCGAGCGCAGCACGATGCGGGTCAGCTCGGGGGCGTTGTAGAACTCGAGGCGCGCGACGATGCCGAAGCGGTCGCGCAGCGGATTGGTGAGCATACCCGCGCGGGTGGTCGCGCCGACCAGCGTAAAGGGCGGCAGGTCCAGCTTCACGCTGCGCGCCGCCGGGCCTTCGCCGATCATGATGTCGATCTGGAAGTCCTCGAGCGCGGGGTAGAGGATCTCCTCGACCACCGGCGACAGGCGGTGGATCTCGTCGATGAACAGCACGTCGCGCGGCTCGAGGTTGGTCAGCAGCGCGGCGAGGTCGCCCGGCCGCTCGAGCACGGGCCCCGAGGTCTGGCGCAGGTTGACGCCGAGCTCATGGGCGAGGATGTGCGACAGCGTGGTCTTGCCGAGTCCCGGCGGGCCGAACAGCAGCACGTGGTCGAGCGCCTCGCTGCGCTTGCGCGCGGCCTCGATGAAGATGGCGAGCTGCTCGCGGATTTTTTCCTGCCCGATGTACTCGGCAAGCCCCCGCGGACGCAGCGCACGCTCGATGACCTCTTCCTGCACGCCGGCGGCCTTGCCGCCGACCACGCGGTTGAGCTCGTCGCTCTGGATCGCCATGACCGATTCTATGCCTTGGCCAGGAGCTTCAGCGCCTGGCGGATGCCGTCGGCGACCGCGACTCCTTCGGGCAACTGCTTGATGGCGGCGACCGCTTCCTTGTCGCTGTAGCCGAGCGCGATGAGCGCGTGCAGCACGTCGCTCGACGCCGGCGGCGGCCTGTGCACGCCGGCCGCGGTGGTCAGCTCGGCGCCGAGCTTGTCCTTGAGCTCCAGCAGCAGGCGCTCGGCGGTCTTCTTGCCGATCCCGGGGATTCTGGTGAGTCGCCCCGATTCCTGCAGCGTGACCGCCTGCGCGAGCTCGGTCACCGACAGGCCCGACAGCACCGCCAGCGCGATGCGCGGGCCGATGCCGCTGATCTTCAGGAGCTGCCTGAACGCGCGGCGCTCGTTGTCGGTGCCAAAGCCGTACAGCAGATGCGCGTCCTCGCGCACCACGAGGTGCGTGAACAGCGTGACGCGCTCGCCGTTGCCCGGGAGGTTGTAGAACGTGCTCATCGGCACGTCGACCTCGTAGGCCACGCCCTGCACGTCGAGCGTGAGCTGCGGCGGGTTCTTTTCGAGCAGCGTGCCCGACAGGCGGCCGATCATCGGGCGATTATCCCACTCGCGGCGAGGTATGCCTGCACGTCCGCCAGCGAATCGACGACGAGCGGTCCGAGCGCGCGCAATGCTTCCGACGGCGCGTGCAGGTCGGGCACCATGATCGGCGTCATGCCGGCGGCCAGCGCGGCGCGCACCCCCGGCTCCGAGTCCTCGAGCACCACGATGTGCGCGGGTGCGTGGCCCATGCGTTGCGCGGCGAGCAGGAAGATGTCCGGCGCCGGCTTGCCGCGCGCGACCTCGTCGCCTCCGGTGAGTGCCGCGAAGCGATCGACGATGCCCGTCTGCGTGAGCTTGGCGTGCGCGCGCTCGCGGCGCGTGGAGGTGGCCACCGACTTGGGGATGCCTTCCTGCTCGAGCCACGCGAGGAGCTCGAGCAGGCCCGGCTTGAGGTCGATGCCGTCGCGCGCCACGATCGCGTCGTAGGCGACCCCCCACGCGTGCATCAGGCCGTCGGCGGGGAAGTGCGGGCCGTGCCGCTCGATGACAAGCGCGCGGCAATCGACGGCGTTACGGCCCACCATCGCCGGCAGCAGGCTCATGTCGAAGTCCACGCCGAGCGTGCGCGCGGCGTCCTCCCAGGCGGCGGGCGCGAGCCGCTCGGTGTCGAGCATCAGGCCGTCCATGTCGAAGATCACGGCGCGGGGGCGCGGCAGGGTGCGCACGGCGGCGCTCATCGCACGAACCGCCCCGCGCGCCGCGTATAGCCCGACGGGCGAAGCGCGCCCACGCCCACGCTGCCGTGCGCGTGGCAGATCGCGCAGGCGAGCGCATCCGCCGCGTCGGGGGAGGGCGCCCCGGGCAACTGCAGCAGGCGCCGCACCATTTCCTGCACTTGCGGCTTCAGCGCACGGCCGCGGCCGACGACGGCCTGCTTCACCTGGCCCGCCGTGTACTCGTGCACCGGCAGGCCCGCGAGCACCGCGGCGGCGATGGCCGCGCCGCGCGCCTGCCCGAGCAGCAGCGTCGAGTTGGGATTCACGTTGACGAACACGCGCTCCACCGCGACCTCGGTCGGCCGCTCCTGCGCGATCACGTGCGCGATGTCGCGGGCGATCACGCCGAGGCGCACCGGCAGGCTGTCGCCGCTCGCACGGATGCAGCCGCTCGTCACGTACACGAGCCTGCCTTTCTGCTCGATCAGGAGTCCGAATCCCGTGACGCGCAGCCCCGGATCGATTCCAAGGATCCGGCGCATCCGGGGCATCTACGCCGGTTCCAGCACGGCCGACGTGTACACCTCCTGCACGTCGTCCAGCGCTTCCAGCGCATCCAGCAGCTTCTGCATCTTCACCGCATCCTCGCCGGTCATCTCGACTTCGGTCGACGGCCTCATCGTGACTTCCGCGAACTCCGCCGCAAAACCCGCTTTCGCGAGCGCGTCCTTGACGCTCACGAAGTCGTACGGCCCGGTGACCACTTCGAAGCTGCCGTCGTCGTTGGCGATCACGTCCTCGGCGCCGGCCTCGAGCGCCGCCTCCATGAGCTTGTTCTCGTCGGTGCCCGGTGCGAACACCAACTGCCCCAGGTGCTTGAACAGGAACGCGACCGAGCCGTCGGTGCCGAGGTTGCCCCCGTACTTGGAAAACGCATGGCGCACGTCGGCGACGGTGCGGGTGCGGTTGTCGGTCATGCAATCGACGATCACCGCCGCCCCGTTGATGCCGTAGCCCTCGTAGCGGATTTCCTCGTAGCTCACGCCTTCGAGCCCGCCCGCGCCGCGCTGGGTCGCGCGCTGGATGGTGTCCTTCGGCATGTTCTGCGCGGTCGCCTTGTCCACCGCGAGGCGCAGCCGCGGGTTCATCGACGCGTCACCGCCGCCCAGGCGCGCGGCGACCGTGATTTCCTTGATGAGGCGGGTGAAGATCTTGCCGCGCTTGGCGTCGGTCGCGGCCTTCTTGTGCTTGATGTTCGCCCACTTGCTGTGGCCGGCCATGACATGCCTTGCGGCGTGTTCGTGAAGGCGGGAATTATACGCGGTACGTCACTTCGTACCGCAGCCCTGGATGCCCTTGATCTCCAGGTACTCGCTGACCCCGAATTCTCCCCGCGGCCGGCCGCGAGCGCCGCGCGGCAGCCGCGAAAAGCGCTCGGCGCCGACGATCGATGTCCGTCCGCGACAAGCTCATGCATACTTGCGCGCGTTGCCCACCGGCGGAGGAACCATGGCCTTGCGGCGAGCCCGCGACGCGTTGTCGCGCATCTTCTACCAGCGCTGCTTCTACATGTTCGCGGTCCTCGTGGTCTTGATAACGGTGGTGCCGTTCGTGCCCGAGTCCGACCGCGGCCGCATGCTGGTCAATTGGCTCAACGTGTTCCTGGTGGTGGCCGCGGTCGCTGCCGTCGGGCGCACGCTGATGTCCTTCGTCATCGTGCTCCTGCTTGCGCTGCCGACGGTCTGGTTCCAACGGGTCGGCCTCATCGAGGACGACGCCGGTCTGCTCGCGCAAAGCTGGATGTTCGGCTCCGCGCTGTACTTCTTCACGTGCGTTTACCTGCTGCGCTACGTGTTCCGGCCCGAGGTGATGACGGCCGACAAGCTGTTCGGCGCCGCTGCGGCCTACCTCATGCTGGGTGTACTGTGGGCATACGGCTACGCGATCGTCGGATACCTGTATCCCCGCTCGTACCTTGTCGCGGGCCAGCCCGGCAATCTCGATTATTACGAGGCGTTGTACCTGAGCTTCACCACGCTCACCAGCACCGGCTTCGGCGACATCGCGCCGCTGTCGCGGCCGGCGCGCGGCATCTGCATGCTGGAACAGATCGCCGGCGCACTGTTTGTGGCGATCCTGATCGCGCGGCTCGCGGGGGTGTACCCGCCGCGACGGTGGGAACGGGAAGAGATCAGATGAGACCCTGCTGCGCGCAGAACCTGGACAACACTTGCAACCGGACGTCGGCGTCGTTGATCTCGAGCATGCTCTGCTTGATGTGCAGCGGCAGCGGCAGGAGCTCCGCCAGCCGGTATCCGACCCACGACGCGTCGTCGTAGGCCCGTTCCGCCGGGAAGTTCTGCGGGCCGACGCGCGAAGCGATGAGCTCGAGGAGCTGCGCGAGCGGCCGGTATTCGTCAGCAAGCGCGCGCGCGGGCTCCACGTCGAGCGGCGTGACCTCGCCGACCACGAGGCCGTTCGGTTGCGCGGTGTGCCGGCGCACCATGAAGCGGGTCTCGCCGACCGTGGACAGGTGCAGGATGCCGAGTTGCGGAACGTCCCAGTCGGTGATGCGCGCCAGCGTGCCGATGGCCGCGATCTCCGGCGCCGCCTGCGGCGTTCCCGCAACTTCCTCTCCCTTGACGATGAGGCACACGCCGAAGGACCGGCCTTCCTTCAGGCACGCCTTGGTCATGTCGATGTAGCGCTGCTCGAAGACCTTGAGCGGTAGATGGCCGCCGGGGAACAGCACCGTCTTCAAAGGGAAGAGCGGCAGCGAATAGGGCTGCCCGCCGCTGCCGCCGCCGAACGGCCACATCAGGCGCTTTCCACGGACGGTGCGCCCGGGCGATCGCCCCAGTCTGGCAGGCGCGCGCGCGGCACGTGGAGCTGGCCGAGCACGCGCGCAACGAAGAACTCGACCATGGCGCTCACGGCTCTCGATGTCTTACCAACACCTGGTAGCGGCCCGCGAAAGCCTTGGCGAGACGCTCCACGAGATAGACCGAGCGATGCCGGCCGCCGGTGCAGCCGATGGCGACGGTAAGGTAGTTGCGGTTGTCGCGCGCGTAGTCGGGCAGCCAGCTCGCGACGAAGTGATAGATGTCGCGGTACATGCGCTCGACTTCGGGCAGCGCTTCCAGGAACTCGACCACGGCCGCGTCGCGCCCGGTGAGCGGCGAGAGCGCCGGCTCGTAATGCGGGTTGGGCAGGCACCGCACGTCGAATACGAGGTCGGCGTCGAGGGGCACGCCGTGCTTGAAGCCGAACGACTCGAGCAGGATCGTGAGCTTGCTCGGGTCGACGGCAATGAAGTCCTTGATCCAGCCGCGCAGCGCCGCCGCGGAGAGGTCGCTCGTGTCGAACGCGAAGCCCAACTCGCGGGTCGGCGCGAGCAGGGCGCGCTCGTGCTCGATCGCCTCGGTCAACGTGCGCTCGCCGCTGGAGAACGGATGGCGCCGGCGGGTCTCGGAAAAGCGCTTGACCAGCGTGTCCGTCTTGGCGTCGAGGTAGAGGTAGCGCACGGTCCAGCCGGCACTGCGCGCGGCATCGAGCGCACCGGGGAGGTTCGGTAGTCCCGGCGCGGTCTTGACGTCGAGCACGATGGCCACGCGGTCGTGGCCGCTCCGCGCGAGGTCCGCGACCGCGCCCGCGAGCATCGACGTCGGCAGGTTGTTGATGGTGTGGTAGCCCGAGTCCTCCAGGGCCGCCAGCGCCACGCTCTTGCCGGAGCCGGAGACACCGCCGATGAGGAGGAGGTCCACCCCGGCGCTCGCTAGCCTGCCACCGGCCCACCAACCGTCATTTTCATTGGTCGTTCTCCATGAGCTTTTGCTGGCGCTCGATGAATTCCTTGGTGCTGTCGATGCCGCGCTGGTTGAGCACGAAGTTGCGCACGGCGGCTTCCACGAGCACGGCGAGGTTGCGCCCGGCGGCGACCGGGATGGTGACCTTGCGGATGGGCACCGCCAGCACGTCCTGGTATGTCGCGTTGACCTGCAGGCGGTCGAGCTCGGAGAACGCCTCGTTGCTGTGGTCCTCGAGGTGCACGAGGAGCTTCAGCAGCTTGCGCGGGCGCACCGCGGTCTCGCCGAAGATGGTGCGGATGTTGAGCACGCCGATGCCGCGCACCTCGAGGAAATCGCGCAGCACCGCGGGACAGCGGCCCTCGATGGTGTCGGGCGAGATGCGGAAGAGCTCGACGATGTCGTCGGCGACGAGGCCGTTGCCGCGGGAGATGAGCTCGAGCGCCAACTCGCTCTTGCCGATCGCGGACGCGCCGGTGATGAGGACACCCATCTCCAGCACGTCGAGGAACACCCCGTGCAGCGTGGTCGACTCGGCCAGCACGCGCGCGAGGTACAGGCGGATCACGTCCACCACGTGCGGCGACGGCTGCGGCGACGTGAACAGCGCGACATGGTGCCGGTTGCACTGGTCGAGCAGGTGCTGCGGCGCCTGCTCGCCGTTGGCGACCAGGATCGCGATGAGCTCGGGCGTGTAGAGGCGGTTGATCGAGCGTTGCAGCTCGTCCTCGGGCAAGTCGCGCAGGTAGGCACCTTCCGCCGCGCCCAGGATCTGGATGCGGAACGGATGGATGAGGTTCATGTGTCCGACCTGGCCCACGGTGGGCTTGAGCGCGCTCTCGCCGGTGAGCATGCGGTTGCCGCCCTGCCGCCCGCCCATCCAATGCAGGCCCAGGCGGTCGCGGTTGTCGTCGAAGAACTGCTGGACGCTCACCTGCCGCATGGCGACCTGGCCGGTCATTGGGCTACCCCCTGCGCCTCGGGGCGTGGCCTCCCTGCCGCCCAACCGTTCACGCACTCGGCTCCCATTGCCTGAACAACTCGACCAGATCGGCGGGGCCGGTGGCGCCCGCAAGCTTGTCCCGAAACGCGCGCTCCGAGAACATTTGCGCGAGCTCCGACAGGAGCTGCAGGTGAAGGTCGGTGGCCTGCTCGGGAACGAGCAGCACGAACACCTGTGCCACCGGCTTGCCGTCCGGTGCGTCGAAAGGCACCGGCTCTTTGAGCCGCACGAACGCGCCGCGCGCTTCCTTGAGTCCCTTGATGCGGCCGTGCGGGATCGCGATGCCTTGGCCGAGTCCGGTCGAGCCCAGCTTCTCGCGCGCGGCGAGGCTCTTCTCGATCGCGCTGGCGTCGAGGCCCGCGCTCGCGGCGAACAGCCCGCCGACAGCCTCGAATAGCCGCGCCTTGGTGGTCGCCTCGAGATCGAGGACGATGTTGGCCGGCTGCAACAGTTCGGCGATCTGGTTCATCGGGGTGGCCCCGGTGTTCCCCGCAAACGAAACGGCGGGCGGCCCTGCAAGCGACCCCCGCCGGCGTACCAGTATGGCGGAAGATTATACGCGCGTCATTCCGCCGGCTGGCCCGGGGGGGTGGGGACCACGAGCGACCGCTCGATCTCGGCGCGGTCGGTCCGGTGCGCGACCAGCTTCTCCTTGTACTTCAGCACCTGGCGGTTGAGCTTGTCGGCGAGGCAATCGATGGCGGCATACATGTCGGGCTCGACCGCCTCGGCGTGGATGTCCTTGCCGCGTACGTGCACGTTGGCCTCGATCCTCTGCTGCAGCTTGTCCACGGAAAGAACCACATTCACGTCGATCACATGGTCGAAGTGCCGGTTCACGCGCTCCAGCTTGGAGACTACATAGGCGCGGATCGCCGGGGTGATGTCCAGGTGAACGCCGGTGAGGTTCAAGTTCATCAAGCTCTCCTCTGTTGGGCTCTTCGATGCTGCGGTCATCGCAATTTCCAGGCCAGATGGCGGTGGTCCTACAGGGCCTTGCGCAAATTGACCGGCGGGATCGACAGCGCTTCCCGGTACTTGGCGATCGTGCGCCGGGCGACGATGATGCCTTGCTCGCCGAGCAACTCGGCGATCCGGCTGTCGGTCAGCGGGGAGGCGGGGTTCTCCGCCGCGATGAGCTGCTTGATCAGGGCGCGGATCGCGGTGGCCGACGCCGCGCCGCCGGTGTCGGTGGCGACGTGGCTGCCGAAGAAGTACTTCAACTCGAAGGTGCCGCGCGGCGTCAGCATGTACTTCTGTGTCGTCACGCGCGAGATGGTCGACTCGTGCAGGTCGAGCATGTCGGCGATCTCGCGCAGCACCATCGGCCGCATCGCGACCTCGCCGTGCTCGAAGAAGCGCCGCTGGCGCTCGACGATCGCCTGCGCCACGCGCAGGATGGTCTCGAAGCGCTGCTGCACGTTGCGGATCAGCCACTTCGCTTCCTGCAACTGCGCCGCGAGCTGCTGGTTGGACGCGTCGCGATTGCGCGTGAGGATGTCGGCGTAGATGCGGTTGAGGCGGAGCTTCGGCATCGCCGCTTCGTTGAGCGACGCAGTCCACTGGTTTCTCACCTTCCGTACGACCACGTCGGGAATGACATAGTTCGCCTCGTCGCGCGCGAACGCGGCGCCGGGGCGCGGGTTCAGGCTTCGGATGAGCTCGCGCACGCCTTTCACGCACGCCTCGTCGCAATGCAGGACGCGGCGCAGCTTGGTGAAGTCGCGCGCGGCAAGCAGCGGCAGGTGGCCGTCGACGGTCTTCAGCGCCTCCGGGCGAAACGGCGTGTCGTCGCGCAGCGCCTTCAACTGCAAGGCAAGGCATTCGGCGGGCGTGCGCGCGCCGATGCCCGCGGGCTCGAAGCTCTGCAGGTACTTGAGGCCGATCGACAGCTCCTCCGGCTCGAGCGCGTCGTCCTCGGAGAAGAGCTCGCCGATCTCGTCGAGCGAGGAGGTGAGGTAGCCGTCGTCGTCGAGCGCGTCGATCAGCGCCGCGACGATCTGCCGGTCACGCAACGGCAGATTGAGCAGCGCGAGCTGCTCCATCAGGTGATCGCGCAGTGAGTTCGCCGCGACCTGCTGCGGCGCGAAGTCCTCGTCCTCGTTGCTCCCGCTGCCGCCCCAGTCGCTGTCGGCGCCGCCGCCGCCGTAATCGGAGAAGTCGGTTACGTCGGGCAGGTCATCGCGCGTGGGCGCCACGTCGACGCCATTCATGCCGTCGGCGTCGCTGTCGCCGTCGTCGTCGCGCGTGACGCGTTCGCTGACCGCAGGTCCGGGTGCGGTGCCCGCGAGCGGGAACTCCTGGGCAGGTGTGTCGTCCTCGCCTTCCTCGCGCTCCAGCAGCGGATTCTCCTGCAGCATGCGGTCGACCTCGGCGTTGAGCTCGAGGGTCGACAGCTGCAGCAGGCGGATCGACTGCTGCAGCTGCGGCGTTAGCGTCAGGTGCTGGGTAAGCTTGAGCTGGAGCGTCTGCTTCACAGCCGGAAATGCTCGCCGAGATAGACCTTGCGCACGTCCTCATTATAAACAATATCCCCGGGGACGCCGGAGGCGAGGACCCGCCCCTCGTTGATGATGTACGCGCGGTCGCAGATGCCGAGCGTCTCGCGCACGTTGTGGTCGGTGATCAGCACGCCGATGCCGCGCTCCTTGAGGAAGCCGATGATGCGCTGGATGTCCAGCACCGCGATCGGGTCCACGCCGGCGAACGGCTCGTCGAGCAGGATGAAGCGCGGGCGCGTGGCGAGCGCGCGCGCGATCTCGCAACGGCGGCGCTCGCCGCCGGACAACGACACCGCGGGCGCGTCGGCAAGGTGCGAGATGGACAGATCCTCGAGCAGGGCATCGAGGCGGTTCGACAGCGTGTCGGGGTCGAGGTCCGAGAGCTCGAGGATCGCGCGCACGTTCTCGGCGACGGTGAGCTTGCGGAAGATCGACGCCTCCTGCGGCAGGTACGACAGCCAGCGGCGCGCGCGCTGGTGGATCGCAAGGTGCGACAGGTTTTCGCCATCGAGCTGGATCTGCCCGCCGTCGGCCGCGACCAGTCCCACGATCATGTAAAAGCACGTCGTCTTGCCGGCGCCGTTCGGGCCGAGCAGTCCGACGACTTCGCCACTTGCAACCTCGAGCGAGACGTCGTGGACTACCGTACGCGCCTTGTAGCGTTTCTGCAAGCGCGCCGCGCTGAGCTGGCTCAATGGACCCCCACGCTCACAGCCTCGTCTTTCGATTCGGCGCGCTCGCTGCCCCTGCGGCGATCATTTTCTCGGCTCGTCGGCTCGTCGGATGGGCACAGGACCAAGGGACTCCCGCGCGTCGCCTCGCGTCAATCGCTCGGCGACGCCCCCTTCGGGCCTCCGCTCGCCATGCTCGCGTGCCTCGCTCATTTCCCCGGCGCGATTTCCCCGGACGGCGTCAGCGTCAGCGGTGACCCGGATGTCGGGCCGCCCTTGGCCGGCCCCTTGCCGGGCAGCGCGTCGCTCTTGGGCTGGAACGTGCCGCGCACGCGGTCGTTGCGCCCGGGCTCGCCCGCCGCGGGCGTGGACGACGGGCGCCCCTCCGCCTTGAACAGCTCGGTGGCGGAGTTGTAAGAAATGTAGTTGCTGCGGATCTCGTCGGCGCCGCGCTTGAGTATCGCATTGTCGAAGAGCTCGAGCTGCTCCTTGCTGCCGTCGTACTCGGCGCGCTTGGCCCAGCCCTCGTAGTAGCCTTCCGCATCGTCGCGCTTCTGCCGGAACGACAGGGGATCGCCGTACGCGGTGGCCGACAGCGAGTTGTCCGCGTTCTGCTTGAAGTCGATGCGGTTGGCCTTGATGGTCAGCGTCCCTTGCGTGATCACGACGTTGCCCTTGAGCACGCCGGTGCGCTTCTCGTAGTTGACCTCGCCGTTGTCGGCGTTGAACGAGATTGGCTTCTCCTTGTCGGCCTTCTCGGCATACGCGCAGCACGCGAAGGCGAGCGCGACGCACGCGAAAACGATCTGCAGCGGGGGCTTGCGCGGGTTCACTTCGACTTCGTCGGCAGTGCCTGCGGGGGCAGCGCGTTCGGTTGCAGCGTGCCCTGCACGCCGGACGTGAGCTTGAGGGTCTTCGCCTTGTTGTCGAGCTCGAGCCCGACGGAGTGGATTATTCCACGCGGCTCTTCGATCGTCACCGGCTTGTCCGTGCGCGCGAGCTCCTTGTCCGGGACCACGTGCAGGTACTCGGTGATCACCGTAACCGGGCCTACGGGGTCCGACCCGGGCCGGGCCGGGCCCGCCGCGCGCACCGCGCGCACGTCGCCCGTGAACCACACGTCCTTGCGGTCGCCCGAGAGCTTGCCGAGCGCCGCGGTTACCCGGAACGCGGGCTTGCCGGGCTCGGTCTGCGACAGCATCGGCTCGGTCACCTCGGTCGTCTGGTCGTCGCCGAAATGCAGCGCGCGCTTGCCGGCGATGACCTGCCGGGCGCGGCCTTGCGCGTCGAGCTCGACCGCGCGAAAGCCCTCGACGTAGAGGTCCGGATCGTGGCGCTGCGACCCGTCGCGCCGCGGCGGCTCCGGCTGCACCTGGGCGTCGAGCCAGTAGGTCAGCGCCGCGAGCCCGCCCAGCAGAAGCACGGGCGACCATCCGGTGGCGCGATCGAGGAGCGTGCGGCGCGCCATCAGGCGGCTCGGGTTGGCACGCGGTCCAGCGCGTGGCCCTGCGCGGCGAGGATCAATTCGGCCAGCTCGCGCACCGCGCCCGCGCCGCCTTCGCGCGCCGTGACGTAGTGTGCATGCTCGCGCACGGCCGCCGGCGCGTGCGGCACCGTGACCGCGAACCCGCAGGCCCGCATCACCGGCACGTCGGGCAGGTCGTCGCCGATGTGCGCGCAGGCCTCGGGCGCGAACCCGAGCCGCTCGCGCAGCGCGTTCCACGCCGGAAGCTTGTCGGCGACGTCGAGCAGCACGTGCGGGACTTTCAATCGTTGCGCCCGATGCGAAACCGCCGGCGCGGGGCTGCCGGTGATCCAGGCGACCGCGATGCCGGCGCCGGCGAGCAGATGCATGGCCACGCCGTCGAGCGCCGAGAAGGCCTTCATTTCGTGGCCGAGGTCGTCGACGTAGATGCGGGCGTCGGTGAGCACGCCGTCGACGTCGCAGGACAGGAAGCGCACGTTGCGCGCGCGCGCGAGCGCATCGGTGTCCATCAGACGATCTTCTCTCGGAACAGGTCGTGCAGGTGCAGCGCGCCCCGCAGCACGCCGGCGTCGTCGACCACCACGAGCTGCGACACCTTGGGCGGGGTCTCCATCGCCTCGACGCAATCGATCGCGAGCGTGTCCGGACGCACGGCGCGCGGCCGTGCGGTCATGACGTCGGCGATCTTGACCTGCGCAAGGTCGGGCAGGCGCGCGATGCAGCGGCGCAGGTCGCCGTCGGTGAAGATGCCCGCGACCCGACCGTCGCCGTGCACGACGACCGTCATGCCCATGCCCTTGCGGCTCATCTGCGCGATGGCGTCGACGAGCGACGCTGCAATGGGCGTGACCGGTAGCGCGTCGCCCGTGCGCATCACGTCGGCCACCCGCACCAGGCGCCGGCCGAGTGCGCCCGCGGGATGCGAGCGCAGGAAGTCGTAGGCGGAAAATCCACGCGCATCGAGCAGCGCCAGCGCCAGCGCGTCGCCGAGTGCGAGCGCGGCGGTCGTGCTCGCCGTGGGCGCGAGGCCGAGCGGGCACGCCTCGGCGTCCACCCGCGCGTCGAGGTGCACGTCCGCACCCTGCGCGAGCGAACTCTGCTCGTTGCCGGTGAGCGCCACGATCGGCGCCCCGGCGCGCTTGACGTGCGGCAGGAGCGACAGGAGCTCGTCGGTCTCGCCGGAATTGGAGATCATGATCACGACGTCGTCGGCCGCGATCATGCCGAGGTCGCCGTGCATCGCCTCGGTGGCGTGGACGAAGAACGAGGGCGACCCGGTCGAGGCGAACGTGGCCGCAACCTTGCGCGCGACGTGCCCCGACTTGCCGATGCCGCAGACGACGATGCGCCCGCGGCACTGGAGCAGGACGTCGACCGCCGCCACGAAGGAGCCGCCGAGCCGCTCGGCGAGCGTCGCGATCGCCGCCGCCTCGACCGCCAGCACCTGGCGCGCGAGCGCGAGCGCGCGCGCCGCGTCGGCGGTACGCGCGACTTCGTCGGATGCGCGTGTATTCACGGCGGGAAGTATAACTGTCGTCGGCCGCCCACGCCCCGAGGGCGTCCTTTATGATGCAGGCGGTCACCGCCATCCGCGCACGACAACCGGTCTTTCAATGCCGCAAGCGCTCCTGCAGATACTCATCCTGCTCGCGGCCGCCGTGGTGGTGGTGGTCGTCTGCCGGCTGGCAAAGCTGCCGCCGATCCTGGGCTACCTCGTGGTCGGCATCGTGGTCGGCCCGCACGCGCTTGCGCTCGTGCCGTTCGACGAGACCACGCGCTACGTCGGCGAGTTCGGCGTCGTGTTCCTCATGTTCTCGATCGGGCTCGAATTCAGCCTCGCGCAGCTCAAGGCGATGCGCCGCGCGGTGTTCGGCCTGGGCTTGGCGCAGGTCGCGATCACCACGCTGTTCGCGATGGTCGCGCTGCACTTCGTCGACTACGGCTGGCAGGCAGGTCTCGTGCTGGGCGGCGCGCTCGCGATGAGCTCGACCGCGATCGTGTCCAAGATGCTCGCCGAGCGCATGGAGCTGTCCACCGCGCACGGCCGCGACGTGATGGGCATCCTGCTGTTCCAGGATCTCGCGGTGGTGGCGTTCCTGATCGTCATTCCGTCACTCGGCAAGTCGGGCGCCGAGCTCGCCGCGTCGCTCGGGGTCGCCGCGCTCAAGGCGGCGATCGCGCTCTCCGTCATCCTGTTCCTGGGGCAACGGCCGATGCGGGCGTGGTTCAACGTCGTCGCCCGCCAGCGCTCGTCGGAGCTTTTCGTGCTCAACGTGCTGCTGGTCACGCTGGGCCTGGGCGCGGTCACCGAGACCCTCGGCCTCTCGCTCGCGCTCGGGGCGTTTCTCGCGGGCATGCTGATCGCCGAGACCGAGTACCGCTACCAGGTCGAGGAGGACATCAAGCCGTTCCGCGACGTGCTGCTGGGGCTGTTCTTCATCGTCGTCGGCACCGCGCTCGACCTGTCGGTGGTGTTCGCCAACCTCCCCCTGGTCGCGATCCTGCTGGTGATCCCGGTGCTCGCCAAGCTCGTCCTGATCGCGGCGCTGGCCCGGCTGTTCCGCGCATCGCTGGCGAGCGCCCTGCGCGTGGGCTTCTACTTGGCGCAGGCCGGCGAGCTCGCGCTCGTCATGCTCGCGCTCGCCACCCGCAACGACATCCTGCCGCCGGGGCTCATGCAGCCTGTGCTGGCGGCCATGATCCTGTCGATGTGCCTCGCCCCCCTCGTGATCGGCGCCGCGGACCGCATCGTGCGCAAGTTGACCGCCAACGACTGGCTGGCGCGCGCCGCGCAGGTGACCCAGATCGCCGCGCGCAGCATGGCGCGCCAGGACCACATCATCATCTGCGGCTTCGGCCGCAGCGGGCAGAACCTCGCGCGGCTCCTGGAGGCGGAGGATATCCCGTTCGTGGCGATGGACTCGGACCCCGAGCGGGTGCGCGAGGCCGCCGCCGACGGCAGCGCCGTCATGTACGGCGACGCCGGCCGGCGCGAGGTCCTGGTCAGCGCGGGCCTCGCCAAGGCGCGCGCGGTGGCGATCACCTTCGCGAACACGCCGATGGCGCTCAAGATCCTGCACCATGTCCACCAGCAACGGCCCGACCTGCCGGTGATCGTGCGCACGGTGGACGACGGCGAGATCGACCGCCTGCACGAAGCCGGCGCCACTGAAGTCGTGCCCGAGGTGCTCGAGGGGAGCTTGATGCTCGCCTCGCACTCGCTCCTGCTGCTCGGCGTGCCGCTTGCCCGCGTGCTGGCACGCATTCGCCACATCCGCGAGGAGCGTTACGGCCTGTTCCGCGGCTTCTTTCACGGGGCAACCGATGCCGCCGACGCCGCGGACAACTTGCAGGCGCGGCTGCACACGGTCGTGCTGCCCGACCGCGCGACGGCCGTCGGGCGCACGCTCGCAGAGGTCGCGCTCGGCAAGAATGTGGAGGTGACCAGCGTGCGCCGGCGCGGTGTGAGCACGCGGCGGCAGCCGCCTTCGGACTGGCGCTTCGAGGCCGGCGACGTCGTCATCCTCCTCGGCCGCCCGGAAGCGCTGGTGACAGCGGAGCGGCGGCTGCTCAGGGGCTAGTAGCAGGTCGTCGATGCAAAAGGCGTCCGAGCGGTCCTAAGGAGGACGAGGAGGCTCCCGTTGCGCCTTTTGCATCGAGGTTGATTCCAGGCGGTCGCCCTACGGGCGGCCCGTCGGACGACCGCCGGAAGCAGCACGAAACAACGCGCGTTGTGCGCGCACCGTCGCTTTCGATCGCGTTCCCCATCATGCGGCTAGGCAGGCTAGGCGTTTGTCGCGGTAGCCTGCGGATTTACATAGAGAAACAATTGCTCTATCATCCACCCATGGGCAAGCTTCACACCGCATCGAACTGGGTGATCCGTGTCCAAGGCAACGAGCATCCGCCGGTGCACGTGCATGTCATCCACCCGGACGGCAAGGCCGTGATTCACCTGGACGGCACGGTGCTCAACCGGGGCGTGCCCGCTGCCGTGATCGCACAGGCGGTGGCGTGGGTCACCGCCAACGCGCAAACCGTGCGTGCCGAGTGGGTGCGCATGAACAACCCGCCTGGGAGGCAAGCACCATGAGCAAGCTCATCCATCGCATCGAATCGGTCCGCGCGCGCGCGGACATGGTCCTCGAGGTCCGGTATGTCGGCGGCCCGACCGTGCAGGTCGACTTCGCCGAATTGCCCGAGCGGTTCGCGGTGTTCGCACCGCTTGCGCGCCGCGCCGTGTTCAAGCGCGCCCGGGTGGCGGATTGGGGTCACACCCTCGAATGGCCGGGTGTGGACGGGCTGGATGCCGACCGCGTGCTGGAAATGGCGCTCGAGCAGCAGGGTCGGGCAGACACGCTGGCGTTCCGCCGGTGGCAGGACCGGCACGGCCTGTCGCTCGCCGCTGCCGCTGCGGCCATCGGCATGACCCGTCGCAGCGTCAGTCAGTACCGCACTGGCGCGCGGCCGGTACCGCGCACGGTGCTTCTTGCCCTCAAAGGATGGGAGGCGGAACAGCGCGCTGGGTAGCACGCAGCACGTCCGTCCGTGCGGCCCGAGCGCAACCGCCGTCCGCACCTGTCGCATCTCCTGTCGCGCAACGAGATCGACCGCGACTACGCGTACAACCGTCGGCTGTTCGTGCGCGTGGCCCAAGGCTGGTACCAGTTCAACCCCGCGCTCGCGGTGCGGCGGCGCTCTGCGTCCGGCGAAGCATGGATCCCGATCTTCGACGCGCTCAATCTGCGCTTCGCCCGCGCCGCAACCCGCACGACGATGGTCACTCCATCTGCGCCTTCGCGTGCAGCGCGACGTCGCGGTGGGTCGCGAACCACACACCGGGTCGGCTGCGCATGTGCCCGATCAGCTCCTCCAGGATGAACATGCGCGAGCGGTAGCCGATGACGTGCGGATGCATCGTGAGCAGGAACAGGCCGCGCTCCTCGTAGGCGCGGTCGAACTCGCGCCGGAAGATGTCGAGCACCGCCGCGGGTGGGGTGTACGGCCGCAGCGCCTGGAAGCGGTTCATGTTGAAGTAGACCGCGTCGTCGCGGATCCACTCGACGGGCAGCTCGACAATTCCCGTCGGCTCGCCGTCCTGCAGGAGCTCGTAGGGATCGTCGTCGGCCATCAGCGAAGAATCGTATACGAGCTGCATCTCGCGCTGGATGGCGAGGGTGGCCGGCGAGAAGTCCCACGAGGGCGTGCGCATGCCCACCGGCCGGACCCCGGTCACGCGGGTGAGCGCGTCCGCCGAGCGCAAGTGGAGCTCGCGCTCGGTTGCCGCGGGCAGGACGGAGTTGAGCTCGTGAATCCAGCCGTGCAGCCCGATCTCGTGTCCTTCGGCGATCACGCGGACCTGCTCCTCGGGGTAGAGCAGCGCGCTGACGGCGGGCACGAAGAACGTCGCCGGAATGCCGGAGCGCTTCAATAGCGCGAGGATCCGCGGCACCCCGACCCGGTTGCCGTACTGGCCCCACGACATGCGGCCGATCGACCGGCCGCCGTCGCGCAGCTCGTTGGTGTCGTGATCGCTGTCGAACGAGAGCGCGACGGCGCAGCGGTTTCCCCGCGGCCAGCTTTCGGGCCGCAGGCTGCGTCCCGCGCGCACCTGTTGCACGCGCCGCCGCCACTCCGCTTCCGGCCATGCCCACGGCTGGCTGTCCTGCGCTGTGTCATCGTTCATGTCCGTCTCCCAGTGGAAAGTGGCATGCGGCTTCCTGCGCGCCGCTCACCGCGCGCAGCGCCGGGCGTTCCTGCATGCATCGCTCTTGCGCGAACGGGCAGCGCTGATGGAACGCGCAGCCGGGCGGCGGATCGGCGGGCGAGGGAAGCTCGCCGCGTATCGGCCGGATGTCCTGCTCGGGCGCGCCGTCGGCGGCAAGCCGCGGTGCGCTGTCGAGGAGCGCGCGCGTGTACGGATGCCGGGGCGAAGCGAAGATGGCCTCGGTAGGCCCGATCTCCACGATGCGGCCGAGATACATGATCGCCACCCGGTCGCTGACGTGGCGGACCACCGCGAGGTCGTGGCTGATGAACAGCATCGTCAGGCCGAGCTCGCGCCGCAGCGCAAGGAACAGGTTGATGATCTGCGCCTGGATCGAGACGTCGAGCGAAGCCACGGGCTCGTCGCACACCAGCGCGTCGGGACGCATCGCCAGCGCACGTGCGGCGGCCACGCGCTGCCGCTGGCCGCCGGAGAACTGGTGCGGGAAGCGGCGCGCGGCGGAAGCATCCAGGCCGACTGCCGCAAGCCACCGCGTGACGTCGCCGCTTGCGCCGTCCTTGGCGACCAGCCCGTGCGCGAGCGGCCCTTCGGCGATGATGTCGCCGACGCGCATGCGCGGATTCAGCGAGGCGAACGGATCCTGGAAGACCATCTGGATGCGCGTCGTCCGCTTGCGCCCGCCCGCCATCACGGGCTCGCCGGCAAGTTTCGCCACACCCATGCTGGACTCGAGGATTCCCGCCGCGACGCGTCCCAGCGTCGATTTTCCGCAACCCGACTCGCCGACGAGGCCGAGCGTTTCGCCCTTGGCGATTTCGAGCGTGACGTCTTCCACCGCGTGGATCACCGTCGGCCTCGCCTTCGCGCCGGTCAGGCGCCCGGCGAGCCGTTGCGTCAGCGTCGGCGCCGAGGTGAAGCGCCGGGTGATGTCGAGGAGCTCGACAAACGCGCTCATCCTTGCACCGCCGCGGCCGAGGGGAGATTCAGCGGGTGGAAGCACCGCCACGCGCGGCCGCTGTCGAAGGTCTCGGGAGGAGGCTCGTCGCATGCGCTGGTGGCGTAGCTGCACCGGGTCTTGAATGCGCAACCGGGGGGCAGTGCGGTTAGCGACGGCGTTGCGCCGGGAATCTGGGTCAGATCGCGACCCGGCGCGGTGCGCGAGGGCAGGCTGTCGATCAGACCCCGCGTGTACGGATGCCGGGGCCGCCTCAGCACTTCGGCCGTCGGCCCCTGCTCGATCAGGCGGCCGGCGTACATGACCAGCAACCGCGACGCGAGTACCGACACCGTGGCAAGATCGTGACTGATCCAGACGAGGCTCACGCGCGTGTCGCGCACCAGCGAGCGCATCTCGACCAGGATCTGGGCCTGGATCGAGACGTCGAGCGCGGTGGTGGGCTCGTCGCAGATGACGAGCTCCGGCTGGTTGAGGAAGGCGATCGCGATAGCCACCCGCTGGCGCATTCCGCCCGACAGCTCATGCGGGTACGCATCGATCCGCCGCTCCGGGTCGGGGATGCCGACCTTGGCCAGGGCCTCGATGGACCGGCGCCGCATCTGGTCGGGCGACGGCCTGCCGTGCGCTCGCATCGCGAGCTGCATCTGCGCGGATACCGTCAGTACCGCGTTCAGCGTGCTCATGGGGTCCTGGAAGACCATCGCGATCCGGCGGCCGCGCACCGCCCGGTAGCGGCGATGCGACAGCCCCACCAACTCGCGGCCGTCGAGCTTGATCGAGCCGGCCGCGATGCGCCCCGGAGGATCGATGAGCCCGAGGATCGAATAGCCCGTCACGCTCTTGCCCGATCCCGACTCGCCGACCAGGCCGACGATCTCCCCTGCCGCGACGTCGAACGACACGCCGTCGACCGCGCTCGCGAGCCCGTCGCGGGTGGCGAACTGCGTGACGAGCCCGCGCACGGCGAGCAGGGCCTCGCTTGTATGTTGTCCACCCCCAGCCTCGCGCACTGCGTGCGCTTCGGCACCCCCTGGAAGGGGGCGAGCGCCGTAGGGAAACTGCCAGCCCGCCTTCGGGCGGCCGTGCGGCGGGCTGGGCGGCCCTGCGGCGCTCATTTCTTCAGGCGCGGGTTGAGCTGGTCGCGAATCCGGTCGCCGACCAGGTTGATCGCGACGATCAGCGCGATCAGCGCGACCCCGGGGTAGATCGAGATCCAGTACCGGCCCGACAGCATGTACTGGAATCCGTTGGCGATCAGCATGCCCAGCGAGGGTTCCGACACGGGCAACCCGAGCCCGAGGAACGACAGCGTGGCCTCGAGCGCGATCGCGTTCGCGACCTGGACGGTCGCGACCACGATCAGCGGCGGCATGCAGTTGGGCAGCACGTGCGCGAAGGCCACACGCGCGGAGGGCAGCGGGATCGACAGCCCGGCCTCGACGTAGTCCTTGGCGCGCTCGGCGGTGGCCGCGCCATGCGCCGTGCGCGCGAAGTACGCGTACTGCGCCGTCACCAGCGCGGCGATGAGCTGCCACTTCCCCTGCCCGAGCAGCGCCGCCAGCACCAGCGCGAGCAGGATCGCGGGAAAGGACAATTGCAGGTCGATGAAGCGCATGGTCACCGTCTCGATGCGGCCCCCGGCGAAGCCCGCCAGCGTGCCCAGCGTCGCGCCGAGCGCGAAGGCGATGGCGCCCGCCGTAAGCCCGATCTGGATCGAAATGCGCAATCCGTAGAGGATCGCCGAGAAGAGATCGCGCCCCTGCGCATCGGTCCCGAGCCAGTGCGTGAAGCCTTTGCTGCCCACGTAACCCGGCGGCCGCCGCGCGTCGGTCAGCACGAGGGTGGCGAGGTCGTACGGGTTCTGCGGTGCGATCAGCGGTGCTGCGAGTGCGAGCAGGATGATCAGCGCGAGCGCCACCACCGCGACGACGGCAACCGGGCTCTCGGCGAACTCGGCGACGAAGCGCTCGAACGGGCTCGCGGTCGCGCCGGTGTCGCGGCCGAGCCTCATGTAGTAACCTCCCCCAGGCTAGTCGCTTCGCGACGTCGCACACCCCCTCCTGGGAGGAGGGGGCGAGCGCCTTGGGGCGGCCCGGCGGCGCTCATGCCGTCCTGCGCGCGCGCAGCCGCGGGTCCAGCCCGACGTACGCGATGTCGACGGTCAGGTTGATGACGATGAACACCAGCGCGACGAGCATCAGGTAGGCGACCATCACCGGCCGGTCGAGGCTCGCGATCGAATCGATGATGAGCTTGCCCACGCCGGGCCAGGAGAAGATCGTCTCGGTGACCACGGCGAACGCGAGCGTGGAGCCGAACTCCAGCCCGAATACGGTGACCAGCGGGATCGCGATGAGCTGCAGCACGTGCCGGCGCAGGATCGTCGCTTCGCTCTCGCCCGCGGCCCGCGCGAAACGGACGGTGTCGGTCAGCATCACCTCCCGCGTTCCGGCGCGCGCGAGCCGGATCATGAGCGCGAGCTTGAACAGGGCGAGGTTGAGCGACGGCAGGAGCATGTGCGCGAGGCCGTTGCGGGTGAGGAAGCTCCACTGCACACCCAGGACCGAGACCGTCTCGCCGCGCCCTCCGGCCGGCAGCACACCCAGGTTGACCGCGAACGTGAAGATCAGCACGAGTCCGATCCAGAACGTCGGGACCGAAAAGCCGAGCACGGAGAGCGCCATGATCGACTTGGCGGCGATGCTGTCGGGGCGGTACCCGGCATACATGCCGAGGGGCACGCCGAGCAGCGTGGCCCCGAGGACGGCCGCCAGCGTGATCTCGAGGGTGGCCGGCAGGCGCGACAGGATGAGGCCCAGCACCGGCGTGTTGTAGACGAACGACCGGCCGAAGTCCCCGCTCGCCAGGCGTTCGAGAAAGGCGAAGTATTGCCGCCACAGCGGCTGGTCGAAGCCGTACGCCCGAATCGTCTGCTCGCGAATCTGTTGCGTGGCGTCGGGAGAGATTACGACGTCGATCGGGTTGCCGACGGCGTAGACACCGACGAAGACCAGCGCCGAGATCACCAGCATCACGACCAGTGCCTGCAGCAGGCGCTGGAGGATGAACGCCAGCACGGACTAGCAGGTCGATGCAAAAGGCGTCCGAGGCGTCCGTGGACGACGGGTCGCCATCGTTGCACCTTTTGCATCGAGGTTGATTTCACGCGGTCGCCCTCGGGGCGGCCCGTCGGGCGACCGCCGGTCACGGCGGGAAAAACCGAGTGTCGTGCGCGCAGCGGTGGCTTCGGAAGGCTCTTGCATGAGGGTGCTGGCCTGTTCAGTCCCAGTCGGTTGCGATCACGGCGCGCGTCTCCGCCACGGCAACCTCCCAGAGCGCAAGCATGTCGTCGTCGGCGCGCTGGTAGCGGCCGCCGAAGTTGCCGTCGCCGACGAGCGCCTTCTTGCCTGCCGGGTCCAGCCGCTGGTAACGCGCCATGTCGAGCGCCGGCTTCGGCTCGGCGGGCGGCTTCGCGTCCGGCAGCCGCGTCCAGGGAAAATTCTCCATCCACGAGGCGTGCGATGCGACCGGGTCGAGCGCCTGGACCTTCGCCCAGGTCGCGGGCGCGTTGTACCAGTTGTGCCACTTCACCTGCACGCCGCGATGGCCGTCGAGCCACTCGCCGATCGCGCCCTGCGCGGGCGCGTTGCCGCCGTGGCCGTTGACGACGACGATCCGCCGGAAGCCCGAGCGCACGATGCCGTCGAGCACGTCGCAGACCAGGGCGCACAACGTCGTGAGCCGCAGGCTCACGGTGCCGGGGTAGTCCACGAAGCTGGGCGTGAGGCCGTAGTTGAGCGGCGGGAACACGGGGACGGCGAGCGGGCGGGCGGCCTCGACCGACACGCGCTCGGCGAGGATCGCGTCGACGCACAGGCTCAACTGAGCATGCTGCTCGGTGGAGCCGATCGGGAGCACCGCGCGGGGGTCGCGGCCGGCGTGCTGCTCGACCTGCATCCAGTTCATCTCGGCGATGCGCATCGCAATGGCTCCCGCGGGCTATCCCGTGGGTGCGGATATTAGATTAGTATTCGCGCTCGGGGGAGTCGGCGCCCCCGCGCGATCCCGGGAGGAAAGCCATGCGCTCGTTGCTCGTCGCAGTATTGTCCGCCTTCACGCTGGTCACGTCCGCCGTTGCGCAGACCCTCACCATCGGGGTGCGCGGCGGTCCGGACTCGATCGATCCCCATTTCACGGCGACCGGCACCCACGCCGAGGCGTTGAAGCACGTGTTCGACACCCTGGTCTGGTCGGGGGACGGCCTGGAGCTCGAGCCCCGGCTGGCCGAAAGCTGGAAGCCGCTCAACGACTCGACCTGGGAGTTCAAGCTGCGGCGAGGGGTCAAGTTCCACGACGGCTCGGACTTCACCGCGGCGGACGTCAAGTTCTCGATCGAGCGCATCCCGGTGGTGGCCGGTCCCAACCCCACGACCATCTACGTGCGCCGGGTCAAGGAAACGCGGATCGTCGATCCCTGGACGATCCACATCGTCACCGACGGGCCCGCGCCCAACCTGCCCAACGACTTCATTCGCCTGTTCGTGGTCTCCTCGAAAGCCGCGGCCGGGCTGACCAAGGAAACGGCGAACGAGGCGTTCAACTCCGGCAAGGCCGCGATCGGCACCGGGCCCTACAAGTACGTTTCGTGGCAGCCCAAGGGCGACCTCGTCCTCGCGCGCAACGACAGCTTCTGGGGCACGAAAGAGCCCTGGGCGCGCCACGTGCGCAAGGAGATCGCCAACGATGCGGCGCGCGTCGCGCAGCTCAAGGCGGGACAGCTCGATCTCATCAGCCGCGTCCCCGCCACCGACGTCGACGCGCTCAAGCGCGACGCCAAGATAGGCGTGCAGACCATCGACACGGTCTACGTGTTCAACATCGAGCTCGACATGCGCGACAAGGCGCACAACGTCACCGCCAAGGACGGCTCGCCGCTGCCCAAGAATCCGTTCCAGGACTTGCGCGTGCGCGAGGCGATCGACCTCGCCATCGATCGCAAGGCGCTGGCGGCGGTGGCCATGGAAGGCCTCGGCCTGCCGGCGAGCCAGATGGTGACGCCGTCGATCTTCGGCTACAACAAGGCGCTCGGTGAGCGGAAGTACGATCCGGCGGCGGCGCGCAAGCTCCTGGCGGATGCGGGCTATCCGAACGGCTTCCGGATGCAGTTCTCGTTCACGCAGGACCGCCTGCCGGGAGACCGCCAGGTGGGCACGTCGATCGCCCAGATGCTGGCCGCCATCGGCATCGACGCGCAGGCCAATGCGCAGCCGGCGGCGGTGTTTTTCCCGGCGCGCACGCGCGGGGAGTACTCGGCGTCGATGTCCGGATGGGGAACGCTGACCGGAGAGGCCCACTACACGCTGTCCTCGCTCGCGCACTCGAACGACAAGGAACGCAAGATGGGTGCCTTCAACGTGCTGGGCTACAAGAACCCGGCCATGGACAAGCTCTTGCAGGACGCCGCCGTCGAGATGGACGAGGCCAAGCGCCGCAAGCTCCTGGAGGACGCGAACGCGCTGCTCGAAAAGGATCGCCAGCGCTTGCCGGTCGTCGCCGTGGGCTCGGCCTGGGCGATGCAAAAGGACAAGGTGACGATCAAGCCGCGGGTCGACGAGGACACGCTCGCGATGAACATCAAGCCGGTGAAGTAGCGCGGCACGATGCAAAAAAGCAATCGAAGGTGACGGTGTGCGCACGCCTTTTGCATCGACCTAGCTATTTGGCCAACCTCGCGATCGGCCTGCACGGAGGCTGCGGCACACTCGCCCGCGGTCTTCAGAGCGAAGCGGAGTGGCGCGAGACGCGGGAGCATCTCGCGCAGGCGCTGCGGGCGGGGTGGCGGCTGCTGATTGCCGGCGGCAGTGCGCTGGACGCGGTTCAGGCCTGTGTGGTCGCCCTGGAGGACAGCCCGCACTTCAACGCGGGTTACGGGGCGGCGTTGAACGAGGCGGCCGAGCACGAGCTCGATGCGTCGATCATGGACGGCGCGACGCTGGCGGCGGGCGCCGTCTGTGCGGTGCGGCGCGTACGCAACCCGGTGCTCGCTGCGCGCGCGGTGCTCGATGACGGCCAGGCGGTACTCCTGACCGGCCCTGCCGCCGATGATTTCGCCGCCGCCCGCGGCCTGGCCATGGTCGAGCCCGGATACTTCACCACACCGCGCCGCGTGGAAGCATTGCGTGTCCAGAAGGCGCGCGCCGCGGCCGGCACCGCGGCGCAATCGTCGGAAGCGGAGCGCCACGGCACCGTCGGCGCGGTCGCGCGCGACCGGCAAGGGCATCTTGCCGCCGCCACGTCCACGGGCGGCTTCAACAACAAGCCGCGCGGGCGCGTCGGCGACACGCCGATCGTCGGCGCGGGGACGTACGCCCGGGACGGCGTCTGCGCGGTGTCGTGCACCGGGCAGGGCGAGATCTTCATGCGGCGGGTCGCGGCTTACGATCTTGCCGCGCGAATCCTGTACGGCGGACAGGCCCTCGCGGCAGCGGCCGACGAAATGGTCTTCACGACGCTGCGCAATCACGGCATCGGCGCGGGCCTGGTGGCGCTGGGCGCGACCGGCAACCCCGTTGCTCCCTTCAACACGCTGGGGATGGCGCGCGGCTGGATCGCGATCGACGGCGAGCTCACGGTCGCCACGCACCGGGAACTGCACGCGCTGGGGCCGGCATGAGACAGGAAGGTTAGAGCAGAGATTCGCGCGTTGCTCCCCTTTTAAACGTGTCATCCCGAGCGAAGCGAGGGATCTGTTTTGTGCCAAATCAAACGGTT